>NZ_JAGIOS010000001.1:1575000-1710000 GCF_017876815.1 Sinorhizobium meliloti
GGCATGTGGAAGAACCGGATCGTCACGCCCGAGAAGCGAGACGTCGCGCGGACGCTCGAGGAATATCGCGGCCAGTGGAAATACAACCTGCTCGACGAGCATGTGCGGAGGCTCCATGCCGAATGTCCCACCTTCTATCAGTGGGACGACCACGAGGTCCTGAACAACTGGTCGGCCTCGACCGATCTCAGCGACGACCCGCGCTATCCGGAGAAGGATGTCGCCGTCTATGCCGCCCGCGCGGCCCGCGCGTTTCACGAGATGACGGCGATCCGCACGCTGCCGACGGAGCCCGGCCGCATTTTCCGCAAGATCGCCTATGGTCCGCTGCTCGACGTCTTCTTCGTGGATCTGCGCTCCTATCGCGGCCCCAACCAGGAAGAGGGGGGGGGCGGCCTCTTCGGCTGGCGGCAGGCGGACTGGCTGAAGCGCGAGCTTGCGGCGTCCAGCGCCACCTGGAAGGTGATCGCCTGCGACATGCCGATCGGCCTCATCGTTTGGGACGACTATTCGGCAAGGCGCGGATCGGATGCCATTGCCGACGGCGACCATGGCGCGCCGAAGGGGCGCGAGAGCGAATTTGCGGACCTCCTGCGCTTCGTCCGCGACAATGCGATCGAGAACCTCGTCTGGCTGACGGCGGACGTGCATTACACGGCGGCGCATCACTACGATCCCTCGCGGGCTGCCTTCAAGGACTTCTCGCCGTTCTGGGAGTTCGTCTCCGGGCCGCTTCATTCCGGCACCTACGGCCCGAAGGAGCTCGACATGACCTTCGGCCCCGAGGTTCGCTTCATGAAGGCGTCCGGCGGAGGAATCGACAGCAACCTGCCGCCGTCGGCGGGCCTTCAATTCTTCGGCATCGTCGATATCAGCGGCCAGACGCGGCAGATGACGGTGCGGCTGATGGACCGGCAGGATCAGGAACTCTGGCGGGTAACCCTCGATCCGGCGGTTTCCGCTTGAGCCGGCGGCGCCTCACGCAGGTCAGCCCTGCGCGCCGGCCCCCTTTCGCTTCCGGGAAAAAACCTGTATGAGCGCGGCAACTGAAAAGCGGTACCTGCCTCGTCGCGCGTGCCCACGAACTTTCCGAGACAAAAAATGAGCATTCGTAACATCGCGATCATCGCGCACGTCGACCATGGGAAAACCACGCTCGTCGACGAACTTCTGAAGCAGTCGGGCTCCTTCCGCGAAAACCAGCGCGTCGCCGAGCGCATGATGGATTCCAACGAACTGGAAAAGGAACGCGGCATCACCATCCTCGCCAAGGCGACTTCGGTCGAGTGGAAGGGTACCCGCATCAATATCGTCGACACCCCCGGCCACGCCGATTTCGGCGGTGAAGTCGAGCGCATTCTGTCGATGGTGGACGGCGCCATCGTGCTGGTCGACGCCGCCGAAGGCCCGATGCCGCAGACGAAATTCGTCGTCGGCAAGGCGCTCAAGGTCGGTCTTCGGCCGATCGTGGCGATCAATAAGATCGACCGGCCCGATGCCCGTCACGAGGAAGTCATCAACGAGGTATTCGATCTCTTCGCGGCGCTCGATGCGACCGATGAGCAGCTCGACTTCCCGATTCTCTACGGTTCCGGCCGTAACGGCTGGATGAACGTCGCGCCGGAAGGTCCGCAGGATCAGGGCCTGGCACCGCTCCTCGATCTCGTTCTCGATCACGTTCCGGAGCCGAGCGTCGGCGAAGGCCCGTTCCGGATGATCGGCACCATTCTCGAAGCCAATCCCTTCCTCGGCCGCATCATCACCGGGCGCATTCATTCCGGTTCGATCAAGCCGAACCAGGCGGTCAAGGTCCTCGGGCAGGACGGCAAGGTGCTCGAGTCCGGGCGCATCTCCAAGATTCTTGCATTCCGCGGCATCGAGCGTCAGCCGATCGAGGAAGCCCATGCGGGCGACATCGTGGCGATCGCCGGCCTCTCCAAGGGCACCGTCGCCGACACGTTCTGTGATCCGGCCATCAACGAGCCGCTGAAGGCGCAGCCGATCGATCCGCCGACCGTCACCATGTCCTTCCTCGTCAACGATTCTCCGCTCGCCGGCACCGAAGGCGACAAGGTCACTTCGCGCGTCATCCGCGACCGTCTGTTCAAGGAAGCCGAGGGCAACGTCGCATTGAAGATCGAGGAATCCTCCGAGAAGGACTCGTTCTACGTGTCGGGCCGCGGCGAACTGCAGCTCGCGGTTCTGATCGAAACGATGCGCCGCGAAGGCTTCGAGCTCGCCGTCTCGCGTCCGCGCGTGGTCATGCACAAGGATGAGAACGGACAGCTCCTGGAGCCGATCGAAGAGGTCGTCATCGACGTCGACGAGGAGCATTCGGGCGTCGTCGTCCAGAAAATGTCCGAACGCAAGGCCGAAATGGCCGAGCTTCGTCCCTCCGGCGGCAACCGCGTCCGGCTGGTGTTCTTCGCGCCCACCCGCGGTCTCATCGGCTATCAGTCGGAGCTTCTGACCGATACGCGCGGCACGGCGATCATGAACCGCCTGTTCCACGACTACCAGCCCTATAAGGGTGAGATCGGCGGCCGCGTGAACGGTGTTCTGCTCTCGAACGACGCCGGCGAATCCGTGGCCTATGCGATGTTCAACCTCGAAGATCGCGGCCCGATGATCATCGACGCCGGCGAAAAGGTCTATGCGGGCATGATCATCGGTATCCACACGCGCGACAACGATCTGGAAGTCAACGTCCTCAAGGGTAAGAAGCTCACCAACATGCGCGCGTCCGGCAAGGACGAGGCGGTAAAGCTGACGCCGCCGATCCGCATGACGCTCGACCGGGCGCTGTCATGGATCCAGGACGACGAACTGGTCGAGGTCACGCCGAAGTCGATCCGGCTTCGCAAGATGTATCTCGATCCGAACGAGCGCAAGCGCTTCGAGAAGTCGCGGACGGCCGGCGCTGCTTAAGGGGCTAAAAGCGAGCCCCTCATCCCGCTGCCGCGACCTTCTCCCCGCATGCGGGGAGAAGGGGTATGCCGCGCCGCCTCCGTCCGCTCTCCCCGCGAGCGGGCCAGTCCTCGGGTTAAAGCCGAGGAGAGGGGCAAGTCCAACCTTCTGATTTCGTCGATCTACAAACCCCCGGAGCGATCCGGGGTTTTTGCTGTGTGTGCCTTTCGCGGGCGGCTTGCGGATAAAGTTAAAAAGGCGTTAACCTTGGGGCAGGTGCCGTTAAAGTTGCCTGTGGGTTAACGCCGCGCGACAGCCCGGCGGGATTCCTGTCCGCCGCGTCGTGTGATTAGAGTCGCAAGTCATGAAGACTGTTTCGATCGAGGTTCGGCCTGGGGAGCCGCATGAGGCGGCGGCAATCGCCGACGTGCATCGCGTTTCCTGGTTGCAGGCCTATGGCGGTATCATTCCGCACCGCCCCCTTGTCCGAATGGTCAATCGCCGCGACGAGACCTGGTGGCGCAAGGCCACGCGCGGACCGGCGACCCTTCTCGTCGTCGACGTCGCCGGCACGATAGCCGGCTATGCGACGCTGGGCCTGAGCCGGGCGCGGGCGCTGCCGCAGGAAGGCGAAATCTACGAGATATATCTGAGGCCCGAATATCAGGGCATCGGCCTCGGGCGTGTCCTCTTTGGCGAAGCAAAGAGCCTTCTGAAATCGCTCGGCTGCGAAGGGCTCGTCGTCTGGTGCCTGGAAGACAGTGCGAATGCCTATAATTTCTTCCATTCGGCGGGCGGTCGCGACATTGCCGAAGGCATGGAGGATTTCGGCGAGAAGCACCTGAAGAAGGTCGGCTTCGTCTGGAGTTGAGGAGTGCCGCAAGGCGCTGTCATCGGTCCGGGCGTCTCGCAGAGCCTCATTTCGGCAGGAAGTGCATGGGTTCGCCCGCCTTCTCGCCGCGATTTCCGTGATAGGATGCCTGGTCCGTGCCGCAGCGGAAGCTTGCGGCTCTTTCGTCGGCTATCCTGCGCGCCAGCGTGTTCGCATCGGCATTGGCGAGCGCGTCGACATAGCCGATGACGCAGCCGTCGCCGTCCTCCTTCTGCGCGACCTTCGAGATCACCAGAACCTGTCCCTCGAACGCCTTGGTGCTCCTGTCCGTCTGGGGGTCCGGGTTCTCGATGATCCAGCGCAGGATGGCGGCGACCGGCTTCCCGTTGGCGTCGAGGCGCCATTCGACGGTCGTTTCGGCATGGTTGAAGGGACCGAAACTCTCGAAGCCGTTCTCCAGATAGCTTTGCCTGGCATGGCCGAAGAAGAAGCTCTGGCGCATATCGCTCTCGATGAAATGGACGGGATAGTCGCCTATGCCGGGACAAAGCATCTGCGACGAGGCGCCTTCCCACTCGCGCAGGAGCCGGCACTTGTCGCGGCTGGCGTCTGTGTAGGCGCTGTCATTGGCAAGTGCAGGCGCCGAGATCAGGGCGGCGGAAAGAAAATAGCGAAGTTTCGGGCGCATTGTCTCTCCTGCGAAGATAAATATCAGCCCTGCCCCTTTTTAGCCGCGCGGCGTGCCTACAGCAAATCCGCCCGCCCGGAACCAAAGTCATGTTGCATCGCGGCATGTTTCCCTTTATCCGACGGGACGACTTTTCAAACGACCCCTGGAGGTGCTCATGCGGATCGACGCGATTTCCATCGGAAAGAATCCACCGGAAGATGTCAATGTAATCGTGGAAGTCCCGGTCGGCGGGCATCCGATCAAGTACGAAATGGACAAGGAGGCCGGCACGCTGGTGGTCGATCGCTTCCTCTACACGCCGATGACCTATCCGGGCAATTACGGCTTCGTGCCGCACACGCTTTCCGACGACGGCGATCCGATCGACGTGCTGATCTGCAATACCCGTCCGCTGGTTCCGGGCTGCGTCATCAATGTCCGCCCGATCGGCGTGATGATGATGGAAGACAATTCCGGTCAGGACGAAAAGATCATCGCGGTCCCCTCCGCCCATCTGACCAAGCGCTACGACAAGGTGCACGATTACACCGACCTGCCGGAAATCACCCTCAAGCAGATCGAGCACTTCTTCGAGCACTACAAGGATCTGGAGCCCGGCAAGTGGGTGAAGATCTTCGGCTGGAAGGATGCCAGCATGGCCAAGCAGCTGATCCGGGAAGCGGTCGAGCGCGCCAAGACGAAAAAATAATCGTTTCGCTGTTTTACTGAGACATGAAAACCTCCGGCTCGGCCTCGATCCGGAGGTTTTTTGCGCTTTAGTCTAGATCACGATGATTTTAGGTGGAGTCGGCCTGCACGGGCGAAACCGCACACACTTTTCCTCATTCCCGCTCTAACGCAGCAGCGCCGGAGCGATGGTGGTGTTCAGGAAGAGCTGGATGAAATAGAGGATCACCAGCACGACGAGCGGCGAAAGGTCGACGCCGCCCATGTCGGGCAGCACGCGCCGGATCGGCCGGTAGAGCGGCTCGGTCAACTGATAGAGTGAGCGGCCGATCATGTTGATCGCCTGATTGTTCACGTTGATCACGTTGAACGCATAGAGCCAGGAGAAGATGGCCGAGGCGATGATCAGGAACCACGCAATGTTGATGATGAAATTCAAAGTGCCGATGACAGCAAGCATGCCGGTCTCCAATTCGTTGTTGACAGACATGTAGACATTAGGAACTAAACGAGCAAGTACGCCGGCCTGCCTCGCGTGATCATGTTTAATGGCACGGAGCGCGCCTTTCTTCCCTTCCCTGCAGTGCTCCGCGGTTTTTCCGATGCGCAAGGATCGCTGCAGGATTTCAATTTCTGCACGCTCCCGCTGCTCGGTCGGCGACGGTATCAGGAGCCTGCAGCAGGAGCATTCCAGCATGTCGGCCGTCCATGCCGCGCACCGTTTCGCCGCCTTCAGGCACGTCGGCTACCGGCGCTATTTCTTCTCCCGCCTGCTCGCCTATTTCGCCGTCCAGATCATGTCCGTGGCCGTCGGCTGGCAGATCTACGATCTGACGCGCGATCCTTTCTCGCTCGGTCTCATCGGCCTCTTCCAATTCCTGCCCTCCCTCGTTCTCATTCTCGTGACGGGCAGCGTGGCGGACCGCTACAATCGCCGGGCGATCATGGGCATCTGCATGCTGGTCAGCACGCTCTGCGGCGCAGCACTTCTCCTTTTGACGGTGACGGGACTATTTTCACCCTGGCCGGTTTACGCGATCCTTGTCGTGTTCGGCATAGAGCGGGCTTTCCTGGGCCCCGCTTCCCAGTCACTGGCGCCCAATCTGGTGCCCGCGGAAGATCTGCCCAATGCGATCGCGTGGAATTCGACCTCGTGGCAGACGGCGATGATCGTCGGCCCGGTGGCTGGCGGGCTTCTCTACGGATTCGGCCCGACCGTGCCCTATGCGGTCAGCCTCGGCTTCTTCGCTGCCGGCGCCCTGATGGTCTTCGCCGTGCCGAAGCCCGCAAGGCGCTCGCCGCCGTCGGCCGCAAACTGGCAGACGATCACCGCAGGGTTCCGCTACATCAAGGCCGAGAAGATCGTGCTGGGGGCGATCTCGCTCGATCTCTTCGCCGTGCTGCTCGGCGGCGCCGTCGCGCTCATGCCGGTCTTCGCGCGGGACGTCCTGACGCTCGGGCCGTGGGGCCTCGGCCTCCTGCGGGCCGCGCCCGGTGTCGGCGCGGTCGGAATGGCGGTGTGGCTGGCCGCCCATCCGATCCGCAATCGAGCCGGTCTCTACATGTTCGTCGGCGTTGCCCTCTTCGGCCTGGCAACGGTCGTTTTCGGCCTGTCGGCGACGCCATGGATCTCGATCGCCGCGCTCGTCGTCATGGGCGCTTCCGACATGATCTCGGTCTATGTGCGCGAGATACTCATCACGCTCTGGACCCCGGATGAGCTGCGCGGCCGCGTAAACGCCGTCAACATGGTATTCGTCGGTGCTTCCAACGAACTCGGCGAGTTCCGCGCCGGCATGATGGCGTCCGGCTTCGGCACGGTTTTCGCGGTCGTCTTCGGCGGCGCAGGCACGCTTCTCGTGTCGCTCCTCTGGGCACTCGGCTTTCCGCAATTGCGCAGGATCGATACGCTGGATGTGCCGGAGGCGCAGCGGAGGGGGTGAGCATCTGAACTGGAGGCCGCCCCTCATCCCGCTGCCGCGACCTTCTCCCCGCAGGCGGGGAGAAGGGACAAGACGCGCCCGCTCGCCCCGAATCGCGGGATGTTGAAGAAGGAAGCGGCAAACTCGTCCCCTCGCCCCGCTTGCGGGGAGAGGGTTAGGGTGAGGGGCATTCGCAACTCACGACTGCAAGCTCTTCCGGAATTCCTCCCCGCATTCACCATTCATGAAAATCAGCTCCAGGAAATTCTCCATCCATGTCCGCAAGGGATGGTCGTGGAGCATGCGGCCCTCCAGATGCGCTTTGCCCAGTTGGGCACCGGGGAGCTCGAAGCGATGGGCACCGTGCACCACCCAGCGATGCATCATCGCCCGCGTCAGCTCGCCGTGGAACTGGATGCCCCAGGCGTTCTCGCCGTAGCGGAAGGCCTGGTTCGGGTAGGTGTCGCCGGTTGCCAGCAATTCGGCGCCCTTCGGCAGGTCGAAGCCTTCGCGGTGGAAGTGATAGACCATCGCGGGCCAGTCCATCAGCGCCTTGCCGGCCTGCGTGGCTCTCAAGGGATACCAGCCGATCTCGGTCATGCCTTCGTGATGGGCTTCGACCCTGCCGCCGAGATTTCGGGCCAGCATCTGCGCCCCGAGACAGATTCCGAGATAGGGCTTGTTTTCCAGAAGCGGCACGGACAGCCAGTCGATTTCGCGCCGGACGAACTCCTCCTCGTCATTGGCACTCATCGGTCCGCCGAAGATGATCGTCCCCGAATGCGCTTCCAGCGTCGGCGGCAGCTCGTCGCCGAGCGCGGGGCGGCGGATGTCGAGCGAAAAGCCCTTCCGCTCGAGAATCTGGCCGACGCGGCCGGCGCTCGAGCGCTCCTGATGGAGCACGATGAGGATGGGTCTTTTGGCGTCTCTCTTGGTGTCTGGGGCCTCTGGCGGCATCGTCAACTTTCCTGTTGCGCCTCGTTCTCCTCCACCATGTCGATCTTGGCGGCTGCTTCCTGGCGTTTCAAGACCCGGTCACGCCCCGAAACGCCGAGGAGGTCGGCAATCCGCCAGATCACGTGGTCTTCCATTTCGCTGCGCGCACCGTCGGCGTAAACGATTTCCCACAGCATGCCGACGAGCTCGATGCGTTGCTCCTCGGGCAGGTGCCGCTTTATGTCCGACGTGAACTGGTAGAAGTCGATCGCTTCGCTTTCGGCGCTCTCGCCGGCCGCGATCAGGGCATTGAGAGCGGCATCGTCGAGCTTGTAATGCTCCTTGATGAGCTTGCGCATCTTGCGGCGCTCGGAGCTGCGGACCGCGCCGTCCGCTTCCATGACCTGGAAGCAGAGGCCGATCACCGCCACGCGCGGGTCCCCCGCTTCAATCCGCGCTGAGCCCGTCATTCCTTCCAGAAATGCGCGAAAACGTTCAAACATGCACTATCGCCTGCAGCCTATGGAGATGTCTGGGTTCAGAAAAGACGGAAGTTGGTGGTGGTCCGTTCCGCCGCCGCCGGCTCGCGCACGCCCGGATCGTCCGGGGGGCGGCCGAAAAAGGGATCCGGTGCCTCCTCGGCATCCTTGCCCTTTGCGGGCGATGCGGCCGGTTCCTTCCGGTCGGGAACGCTGATCGCCTTCTCCGGCCCGGCCCGTTCTCGCTCAACCCGTTCTCGCTCGGTTTGATCGCGCTCGGCTGTCGGGGCAGCCTCGACCGTCCGTTCAGGAGCCGGTTCCTCGACCGGGCGGGGCACGGTCGCGACTGGCGGGAGGCTGCGAATTGCCTGGTCGGGGTTCAGATGCCCGTCCTCCGTTGCCGCCGCGATCTGCGACGGCGGAGCTTTCCACTCGAAGGCGTCGAGGCGGCCGCTGACCGGGGAGACCGGCAGCCAGACCGGTGAGGTGACGCCGTCGGCGGTCCAGGCCGGATCGCGCGGGCTCTTCAGCGCCTGTGCCATCCAGTGACGGATGCGGCCCTCGTCGCCGGTGTCTGCCTCCTCGATGTCCGCGAGCAGCAGAAAAATGCTCTCCCTCGGCTCGAGGCGGGCGGCGGCCTCTGCCTTTGTGCGCGCAAGAGCAAGTTCGCGCGCGTCGAGCGCCGCCTCGGCAACGGTCGCCAGTGCGACGGCATTGTTGCTGCGGAGCGATTCAAGCTTCTTCGCCCGCTTCAGCCGGTCGAGGGCGGAGTCCCCGCCGCGCGCCCGCACATAGAGACGCGCGATATCGGGATGCGGATCCAATTTCCACATCCTCTCGAGGATCGAAGCACCCTTGCGCAGATTTTCCTCGCGAAAGAGCGCCTTGGCGGCAACGAGCGCCGCCGGCACGAGGCGGTCGTCGAGCTTCAGCGCCGCCTGCGCGTCGTCCCGGGCGGATTTCGGGTCTGCATCCAATCTTTCCATTGCCCGTGCGGTCAGAAGAACGGCCTTTTTCCGGTCCGCTTCGTTCTTTTCGAGCACATGGGCGGCGCGGCTCTGGTCGAGCAGGCGGATTGCCTCGTCCCACTGGCGCGCCTGGCTGCGATGGTCGAGCGTTGCCAGGGTAGCCCACGGCAAGTGCGGCGCTTTCTCGGAGGCGCGCTCGGCATATTGGCGCGCAGCCTCGTTGGCGCCGAGCCGCTTGGCTTCGAGATACAGCCCGCGCAGGCCGAGTTCGCGCGTCTCAGGGTCGTCCGCCATCGCCTCGAATTTTTTGCGTGCGTCGTCGTATTTGCCTTCGATCAGCGCCGTCTGCGCTTCGAGCAGATGGATGAGCGGCTCCTGATCCGAGCTGATGAGGTTTCGCGTGCGCGCGGCCATCTTGCGGGCGAGATTGGCGTCGCCGGCGCCGGCCGCGATCAGGCCGGTCGACAATGCCTGATAGCCGCGGTCGCGCTTGCGGGAGCGAAAGTAACGCGTGACGGTGTGCGGCGACAACCAGATCGTGCGAAGCAGCCAGACGACGATCAGAACGGCAGCGAAGAGCGAGATCAGGATCGAGGCGGCGCGCATCAGGCTCATCTCGATGAGTTGGCCCTGCCAGATCAGCGACAATTCCCCCGGACGATCCGCGAGCCAGGCAAAGCCGAGAGCCAGGCAAAGGACGAGCAGTACGAAGAACAGTATCCGGATCATATAGTCTTCTTTCTCCCGCTAACCTTGCTTGCCCGTGCGCGTCATGGTGCCGGCGACGGCGGCATCGATCACCGTTTCGACGCCAAGCCGCCGGTCGAGCTTCTCCTTGAACCCCTGGCCGGCGGATTTCGCGGCTTCGGGAAGGCTGTCCCATTCGAGCGATGCGCCCTTGAGATCGCCGTTATCGAGCTTGTCTTCGATGCGGGCGATCACCGCTTCCGGCGTGTCGCCTTCGACGCTGCCGACCGGCCGCACGCGGATGCCCGACATTGCGCTGGAGACGAGGCGATCGAAAATGCCCTGATTGGGATCTGGCCGGTGCAGCGCGTCCAGCATCGCGTCCGCCGCCGGCCGGAAACTTTCCTTCAATTCCGTCCGCGTGGGGACCCCTGTCGCGGCGACATCGGCCAGTTCCTTGACGGCCGGATCCTCGGGGGCGATGCTGCGCAAGGCGTCGAGTTCGGCGAGGAACGGCCCGCCGCGATCGATCGCCGTCTTCAGTGCGGTGACGGCAACGGCTTTCGCCATCTCGATATCGTTCGCAGGCTCGTTGAGCTTCTGCTCCGCCTGGTCGATACGGCCGGCAAGTTCCGCCCTGGCGGCGTCCGCCGCCTGGCGAGCCTCGGCAAGCTCGGTCTTCAGGGCGGCCATTTCATTCGTCAGATTGGTGACCTCGGCTTCGAGCGCCTTGATCTCGGGAGCGCCCGCCGCAGCTGCGCCGGGCTCTCGGGCCGCCTGTTCCAGGGCCGCAAGGCGGTTTTCCAAAGGGGCGACGTCCACTGGCGCCGCCGGGGCCTGTGCCTGAAGCTCCGCCTTGATCGCTTCGATCTCGCTCGCAAGGTTCTGCTCGGTGCCCGGCTGCTCCGGTCCGGGCGCCGGAACGTAGCCGGCATATTGCAGCACGCCGGCACCGGCGAGCGCTATGAGACCGCCGAGGATGCCGGCTGCAAGCGCACCTGCGCCTGTGGCCTGTCTCCTCTTTGCCTCGGGCAGTTCGCCGTTGGTCGCGTGCGGAAGCTCCGCGTCGAAGGCGGCCGCAGCCGCGTCGGCGCGTGCCTCCTCCATCTCTGTTTCCTCTTGCGGAGTTCCCTCTTTCGGATCGCCCGCCGGCAAAGGAGGTTCGCCGATACCGGCTTCGTTGCTTTCGACTTCGCCGGTTCTTACTTCGCCGGCTTCAGCCGCCTCGCTCGTCGAAATATCCGCCGGCTTGCTCTTCGCCGCATCCGGGCCGGCCGCTGCCTCGGCCGCCGCAGGTTCGGTCTTCTCCGCCTCGAGATCGATCGTCAGCGGTTCTTTCCCGGGTTTCGAGCGGCGCGGCGGCTTTTCCGATGCCATGGTCACCTCTTTACCGTTTCATTGCCTGTCGGTGTAGGCCTGAGCGGATCTGCAGCAGGAACGCTCCGCACTTTCCTCATCCGATCTAAACGCAAACCTAGTCAGCGAGGATGACGAGGGAAAGCCCCAGACCGTGCTTTTTGACGGAAATGCCCCAGATGACCCGAGCAATGTGAAGAAGGCAGGCGGAAAACCGGCGCCGACTTTGCTGATTTGGCCTCAAAGAAGCCGCAAGAGATTTTCCTCGTCTGGCACCGCCGCGACCCCGCAGGGTAGACCGTCCGGCAGGGTCTCTCTTATCGGCCAGCTCAGGCAGAGAAAGCGCGAGGCGAGGTCCGCGGGTTCAAGCCCGCTCTCCCGCAATGCTGCGTCCAGGCGCCGCGCGCTCTCGCGGGAATAGAGCATGACCGCATCGAAGGGGCCCGCGCGGAGGAGTCCGGGCAGCGTCTCCGCAGGATAGTGGACCGGCGCCATCCGGTAGCATTCGGCGGTCCTGTGCTCGATCCGCCGTTGGTGCAATGCCCGTTCGAAACCGTCGGTTCGCGGTGAACCGGCGAGATAGACCAGCGTTTCGCCGGGGGGGAGAAGGGCAGCCACCGTCTCGGCGAGTCCTTCGCCGGTTCCCGGTCCGATGCGGACATCGGTAAATCCGAGATCGCCCGCAGCGCGCGCCGTCGCTTCGCCGACTGCAAAGAGCGGAGTTGCAAGGTGTGGCTCAAGCGCCGGTCCGAGCGCGCCGAGGACGCGGACCGCCTCCCCACTGCTGACGGCGATCGCCTGGTGGGGCTCACTCAATGCTGCCCGGGCCGCGCCGGCGAGATGCTGCGCCTGCATAAGCGGCAGGATGACCGCTTCGTGACCCATGGCGCTGAGCCTTGCCGCCGTCCTTTCGGCGGCCGGGCGTGGCCGGGTCACGAGCACGCGCATCGGATCAGCTCCAGCTCGAGAAGAAACCCGGTCCGGCCTTGGCGCGGATACGCTCGCCGGCCTCCTGCCCAAGCCTTTCCGCGTCTGCCGCTCTGCCGTCGATTTCGATCTGGTGGGAGGTGGTGCCGTCGGGCGTCAGGATCATGCCGGCAAAGCGGATATGTGTCCCGTCCGATTGCGCGTAGCCGGCGATCGGCGTGCGGCATGAGCCGTCGAGTGTCGCCAGGAAGCCGTGCTCGCAGGAAACCGCCTCGTGTGTGCGCGGATCGTCGATTGCCGCAAGCAGCGTGTTGATACGGTCGTCGCCGATGCGGGCCTCGACGCAGATCGCGCCCTGGGCCGGCGCCGGCGGAAATTCTTCCGGATCAAGCAGCTCCGTCGGCACATGCTCCATGCCGAGCCGCCTTAGGCCGGCATAGGCCAGAAGCGTGCCGTCGACCTGACCTTCGGCAAGCTTGCGCAGGCGTGTCTCGACCTGTCCGCGATAGGTGATCACGTCGATATCGGGCCGAAGCCGCCGGATCAGCGCCTGACGGCGCAGCGAAGACGAGCCGACGGTGGCGCCTTGCGGGAGATCGACGAGCCTTTTGGCCGAGCGGCCGACAAAGGCGTCGCGGATGTCCTCGCGCGGCAGGAAAGCGGAAAGGAACAGCCCCTCAGGCAGCTTCGTCGGCATGTCCTTGGACGAATGCACGGCGAAGTCGAGGTCTCCCGACAGAAGCTGCTGCTCAAGCTCTTCGGTGAACAGGCCCTTGCCGCCGATCTCCGCAAGCGACCGGTCGGTGATCCGGTCGCCCTTCGTGGAAAGGATGACGATCTCGAACATTTCCGGCGGCAGACCATGTGCGGCGGCGAGCCGATCGCGCGTTTCATGCGTCTGGGCCATCGCCAGCGGGCTGCCGCGCGTGCCGATGCGGAAAGGTTTCGTTTGCATCCTTCGCCATCCGTTGTTACTGCATGCTTCCTTAAATCGGAACCGGTTTAGGACAAAACCATGCAGCAGTTCAAAGCGTTACAGCGTCCCTTGTGCGTCTGAAGGCGCACGGCGCTGTTTGAGTTTCGTGTAGCCACCTTTCACTGCGACCGCAATCTTTGAGTATAGCACGTGACGTCCCCGCCTTTGCGCATCCTCGGCATTGAGACAAGCTGCGACGAAACCGCCGCTTCGGTCGTGCTGCGTGACGAAGAGGGCCGCGGCCGGATTCTCGGCGACGTGGTGCTGAGCCAGCTGGAAGAGCATAGTGCCTATGGCGGCGTCGTTCCCGAGATCGCGGCGCGCGCCCATGTCGAGGCGCTCGACGCGCTGATCGAGGAAGCGCTCCTGCGCGCCGGCGTGACACTCCGGGACATCGACGCGGTCGCTGCGACAAGTGGTCCCGGCCTGATCGGCGGGCTCATCGTCGGGCTGATGACCGGCAAGGCGATCGCGCGGGCGACCGGCAAGCCGCTCTATGCGGTCAATCATCTCGAAGGCCACGCGCTGACGGCGCGGCTGACCGACGGCCTTTCATTTCCCTATCTGATGCTGCTCGTCTCGGGCGGCCATACACAGCTGATCCTCGTCAAGGGCGTCGGCGAATACGAACGCTGGGGCACGACGATCGACGATGCGCTCGGCGAGGCCTTCGACAAGACCGCAAAGCTGCTCGGTCTTCCCTATCCGGGCGGGCCGGCCGTCGAGCGGGCGGCGCAAGCCGGTAATGCGGAGCGCTTCGATTTTCCCCGGCCGCTCGTCGGCGACGCCAGGCTCGACTTTTCGTTTTCGGGCCTCAAGACCGCCGTCCGCCAGGCCGCACAGTCGCTGGGGCCGGTGACGGATCAGGATATCGCCGACGTCTGTGCCTCTTTTCAGCGCGCCATTTCCCGCACGCTCAGGGATCGGGTCGGGCGCGGCTTGAAGCGGTTCAGGGCGGACTTCGCCTCCGTCGACCAACCGGCTCTCGTCGTGGCCGGCGGGGTTGCCGCGAACCAGACATTGCGCCGGACACTGCAATCGCTTTGCGACGAGCACGGCTTCCGCTTCATCGCGCCGCCGCTCCAGCTTTGCACCGACAACGCGGCGATGATTGCGTGGGCCGGTGCGGAGCGCCTCGCGGCGGGCCTGCCGGCGGACGGGCTCGATGCAGCTCCGCGTTCGCGCTGGCCGCTCGATTCCGAAGCCAAGGCATTGATCGGCTCCGGCAGACGCGGCGCCAAGGCATGATGGACAGAAGATGAGCGGCAAATCGAAGAGCGCGCCAAAAATCGTGGTCGTCGGGGCGGGCGCCTTCGGAACGGCGCTTTCGGCCGTCGCGGCAGCGAAGGACAAGGCGAATGTCACTCTGCTTGCCCGCCGGGAAGAAGCGGCCGCGGAGTGTCGCCGTACCGGGCGGAATGACGCGGTTCTCCCGGGAATTCCGCTTCCCCCGGGCCTTGTCTATTCTTCGCAGGCGGCCGCGCTCGAAGACGCCGACATCGTCCTTTTCGCGATGCCTTCGCAAGCGCATCGGGACGCGGCGCGTAGCTACGGTCCCGCGATCGGCGCCAGGGCGATCGTCGTCACCTGCGCCAAGGGCATGGAGCAATCGACCGGCCAACTCCTCACCGACGTTCTCGAAGAGGAGTTGCCGGGCCGCCGCATCGGGGTGCTTTCCGGCCCGGGCTTTGCCGCCGATATCGCTAGCGGCCTGCCGACTGCCATGGTGATCGCCGCCCCCGATACGGCGATCGCGACGGAGCTTGCGGAGGCGCTTTCCGGGCGGACGTTCCGGCTCTATCCCTCGGCGGATCGCACCGGCGTTCAGCTTGGCGGGGCGCTCAAGAACGTGCTGGCGATCGCCTGCGGCATCGTCGAAGGCGCCGGTCTCGGCGACTCGGCCCGCGCTGCGCTGATCTCGCGCGGGCTTGCGGAAATGTCGCGCTTCATCGTTGCGAGAGGCGGCGAGGCGGACACGGTGCGCGGCCTTTCGGGATTGGGTGACCTCGTGCTGACCGCGACGAGCCACCAGTCGCGCAACCTGCGCTTCGGCATAGCGCTCGGCAAGGACGGCCGGGCCGCGGCCGGAAGCAGCGAGCTGGTCGAGGGCGCCTTTGCCGCATCCGTCGCCGCCCGCGTGGCGGGCGCACTCGGCATCGAGATGCCGGTCACCGAGGCCGTCGCGGCCATCGTCGACGGAAAGCTGGATGTCCGCTCGGCCCTCGAACAACTGATGTCCAGACCGATCACCCACGAATGATGTCTTCAGGAGGATCCATGCTCTTCGCACTGCTCTGCACGGACAAGCCCGGCGCGCTGCAACTCAGGCTCGACACGCGGCCCGACCATGTCGCCTATCTCAACGACCTCAATGCCCGGGGCATCCTGAAGATCGCGGGGCCTTTCCTCGGCGCCGACGGCAAGCCGACGGGGAGCCTCGTGATCGTCAAGGCCGATACGCTCGAAGAGGCCAGGGCGCTCGCCGAGGCCGATCCCTATGCGAAGGTGGGTCTCTTCGCCAATGTCGAGATCAAGGCCTACAACTGGGTCTTCAACAATCCGGAGGCTTGAGGGGCGATGGCGTTCTGGCTCTACAAATCCGAACCGGCGAAATGGTCCTGGCAGATGCAGAAGGATGCCGGCGAGAAGGGCACCGAATGGACGGGCGTGCGCAACTACCTGGCGCGCAACAACATGCGGGCGATGAAGATCGGCGACAAGGGCTTCTTCTATCACTCCAACGAGGGGCTCGAGATCGTCGGCATCACCGAGGTCTGCGCGTTGTCGCATCCGGATTCGACGGCCGAGGGCGACGCCCGCTGGGACTGCGTCGACATTCGCGCCGTCATGGACATTCCACGGCCGGTTTCACTCAAGGAAATCAAGGAAAATCCGAAGCTCGCCAAGATGTCGCTCGTTACGTCCATGCGCCTTTCGGTGCAGCCGGTGACGGATGACGAGTGGATCGAGGTCTGCCGCATGGGCGGGCTGGACAATCCGCCCCGATAGCGCCCCTGAATATCGTGAAGACCGATCCCGAAAGCTTCATCCGCGCCAACACCGACATTCTCGCGCCGCCGCACGTGCCGGAAATCCGCCTGCATCTTGCGGGAGAGGCGCATGAATTGTGGCTGAAGACCGAGGAAGAGCTGGAACGGATCGGGCTGCCGCCGCCCTTCTGGGCCTTCGCCTGGGCGGGCGGGCAGGGGCTTGCCCGCTATCTCCTCGATCATCCCGAGACGGTGCGCGGCCGCCGCGTCATCGATTTCGCCTCCGGTTCCGGCCTCGTCGCCATCGCGGCGAAGTTGGCCGGCGCCGATGAGGTCGTCGCCGCCGACATCGATCCTTGGTCCGAAACGGCCGCGCGGCTGAATGCCGGGCTCAACGGCGTATCGTTCGCCTTCACCGGCGACGATATCGTCGGCTCGGAACGGGCGGCCGACGTCTACCTCGCCGGAGACGTCTTCTACGACAAGAGCTTCGCCGATCTGCTTCTGCCCTGGTTCGAAGCGCTCGAACGCGCCGGTGCCGTCGTTCTCGTCGGCGATCCGGGCCGGGCCTATTGTCCACGCGGGCGGATGACTGACCTTGCGACCTACGAGGTACCGGTGACTCGGGCGCTCGAAGACAGCGAGGTGAAGCGCACGACCGTCTGGCGGTTCGGCACCCTCACGGGGTGACCGCGATTTGCAGGGAAGCCCCTCCCCAACCCCTCCCACAACTACGGCATGCACATATCCTTGCGCGCCGGTGCGGCGGATACTGCTCATGAAGGGGATCCCTCGGGAACCCAACCGCCTCAACCCCGCTCGGTCGGGATTGCCCCTCAACCGGCTGCCGCCACCTTCTCCCCGCAGGCGGGGAGAAGGTATATGCCGCGCCCGCTCGCTCCCTCGGGCGGGCGGTGAATGCGGGGTTCAGTCGGCGCCGCTTGTCCCTTCTCCCCGCCTGCGGGGAGAAGGTGCCGGCAGGCGGATGAGGGGCGGGTGACCGCTAATGCCAATGTTAGCGCATACGGGTTTGACCCCAAGGACCCATCCGCAAGCCTCGCCACTGCTGGAAATACAGATGCCGCCACTCCGGAGTAAGTCCGCGAAGGGCTGGACAACAAGAGATATGTGCATGCCGTAGGTCCCCACAAGGGGGAGAGGCTTAATCTGCCGCGCCCATTGCTCATATTTCATCGGTTTCGCAGGTGTGAACGCCGGGATGGCACTGGCGCCGCAACAGGCTCTAAGCCCCTCCACCCCCCCCTTTGTGGCCCTTTGTGGGGAGGGGTTGGGGAGGGGTAAGGACGGCCCGCAGCGCAGCCGCAAATCCTACGGCCGGACGACGCAGACGCCGTGCTCCCACGAACATGCGCTGGCGTTTACCTGCGGCGAGACGATGATGATCTTCGCGCGCTTCGAAGACGGATTGGCTGCGACGGTTTCCCCGGCGAGATAGGCGTAGCCGCCGTCCCGGCTGAAATAGATGCCGTTCCCTTCCTCGCGGAACGCCGAAAGGCCGCCGGCATAGGTACCGATATCCGGAATGGGTGTCGGGAAGTCGTAACTCCCATAACTGTCGTAACCGCCGGATGCGTATCCGCCGCCATTGATGACGATCACGGGACCACGATCCCGCCCGCGGCGGGCGTTACGATGCCAGGGATATCTCGGCCATGGATATCTTGGCCGCACATGACGGGTGCGGGTCTGAACATCGGGCAGGCCCCTGGAATCGGCGGATGAGAAACCGCCGATGGTCGTTATTGACCGGTGGCCCTTGCGCCAGGAGTGATGGGGCGTGCGATGCTTGATCCGGACATGGCGGGTTCGGGTCTCCACATTGCGGAAACCGTCGCTTTCGGCGGCCCGTGCCGGTAAACCGGCGGGCATCGCAAGTGCGAAGGCCACGACTAGAACTTTGGTCGTGCGGATCATTCGCGAGAGGTCCATTCTCGCTGCCTCCGGATCATCGTTAACAAACAGTTAAAGTGCATCCTGCGGCAACCGGCGGGAAATGTCACGGATTCGGTTGGGTTTTTTTCCCTGTACGGTTAAAAGACCCGATGTCTCTCGAAGGCTGGAAAATGCCGTTTTCCGTCAAATCGATTAAATTGATTTTGCACTGCAAACACACTTGTCGGGAAGCCTTATGGTGATTAAAGGTCCGGGTGACTGAATTGCGCACAATCGGGTGCGATACCGGACGAAACCAGTCCAGTTTTGGACGAAAATCCGGTCATCCCGCGAGGTTCCGATGACGAATGTCACAAGAAGCCGGCCGCTCTCGCCGCATCTTCAAATCTACAAGCCGATCCCCACCATGATCATGTCGATCATGCACCGCATCACCGGCGGCGCGCTCTATTTCGGCACCGTCCTTGTGGCCTGGTGGCTGATCGCCGCTGCTTCCGGCACTGCCTATTACGACTGGGTGAACTGGCTGTTCGGCACGTTCATCGGCAAGGTCGTCCTCTTCGGCTATACCTGGGCCCTTGTACATCACCTGCTGGGCGGCATACGCCACCTCGCCTGGGATCTCGGCTACGGCTATGAGAAGCACTTCGCGACGAGGATGGCGAAGGCCATGATCGTCGCATCGGCGACGCTGACGCTCGTCATCTGGGTCGTCGGCTACCTCGCTCGTTAAGGACTTCGACATGAATATGCGCACACCTCTCGGCAAGGTCCGGGGTCTCGGTTCGGCAAAGGAAGGCACGGATCACTTCTGGCGGCAGCGCCTCACGGCCGTCGCCAGCATTCCTCTCACGATCTTCTTCGTCGTCTTTCTCGCCCATTATGCGGGCGCACCGCATGCGGAACTGATCGCGGCCCTTTCGAACCCGTTCGTGGCGGTGACCATGGGTCTGATGGTCGTCGCCGGCCTCGTTCACATGAAGATCGGCATGCAGGTCATCATCGAGGACTACGTCCATGGGGAGGGCGCCAAGATAGCGCTTCTCATGCTCAACACATTCTTCACGATCGCGGTCGGCGGGCTCTGTCTTTTCGCCGTCCTGAAGATCGCATTTGCAGGGTAATTTCGTCATGGCATCGATCAGTTCACCCGCTGCAAACGGCAAGGCATATCAATATGTCGACCATTCCTTCGACGTCGTCGTCGTCGGCGCCGGCGGGGCGGGCCTGCGCGCGACCCTCGGCATGGCCGAGCAGGGCCTGAGGACGGCCTGCATCACCAAGGTCTTCCCGACGCGTTCGCATACCGTCGCGGCACAGGGCGGCATCGCCGCTTCGCTGCAGAACATGACGCCCGACTCCTGGCAGTGGCATCTTTACGACACCGTCAAGGGCTCCGACTGGCTCGGCGATGTCGACGCCATGCAGTACCTCGCCATGGAGGCGCCGAAGGCGGTCTACGAACTCGAGCACTATGGCGTTCCCTTCTCGCGCAACGCGGAAGGCAAGATCTATCAGCGCCCCTTCGGCGGCCACATGCAGAACTACGGCGAAGGACCGCCGGTGCAGCGCACCTGCGCTGCCGCCGACCGTACCGGCCACGCGATCCTGCATACGCTTTACGGTCAGTCGCTCCGGAACAATGCCGAATTCTTCATCGAATATTTCGCCATCGACCTGATCATGTCGGATGACGGCCGCTGCACCGGCGTGGTCGCCTGGAACCTCGACGACGGCACGATCCACCGCTTCGCCGCCAAGATGGTGGTGCTGGCGACCGGCGGCTACGGCCGCGCCTATTTCTCCGCGACCTCGGCGCATACCTGCACCGGCGACGGCGGCGGCATGATCGCCCGCGCCGGCCTGCCGCTGCAGGACATGGAATTCGTGCAGTTCCATCCGACCGGCATCTACGGCGCGGGCTGCCTGATCACCGAAGGCGCCCGCGGCGAGGGCGGCTATCTGGTCAATTCCGAGGGCGAGCGCTTCATGGAGCGCTACGCGCCTTCTGCCAAGGACCTTGCCTCGCGCGACGTCGTTTCCCGCTGCATGACGATGGAAATCCGCGAGGGCCGGGGCGTCGGCAAGAACAAGGACCATATCTTCCTGCACCTCGACCATCTCGATCCCGCGGTGCTGCATGAGCGCCTCCCGGGAATTTCGGAATCGGCGAAAATCTTCGCCGGCGTCGACGTCACGCGCGAACCGATCCCGGTGCTGCCGACGGTTCACTACAATATGGGCGGCGTGCCGACCAATTATTGGGGCGAAGTGCTGAACGCGGACAGCCAGAACCCGGAGCGCATCGCGCCCGGACTGATGGCGGTCGGCGAGGCCGGCTGCGCCTCGGTGCACGGCGCCAACCGGCTCGGCTCGAACTCGCTGATCGACCTCGTCGTCTTCGGCCGGGCGGCGGCAATCCGTGCCGGCCAGATCATCGACCGCAACGAGGCGGTGCCGGAGGTCAACACGGCCGCCTGCGACCGCATCATGGAGCGTTTCGACCGGCTGCGGCACGCCAACGGCACCACGCCGACCGCCGTGCTGCGCGACAAGATGCAGCGCGCCATGCAGGAGGACGCGGCCGTGTTCCGTACGCAGGAGTCGCTGGAATCCGGCTGCCGGCGCCTCTCGGCGATCTGGAAGGAACTGCCGGACGTCAGGGTCACCGACCGCTCGATGATCTGGAACTCGGATCTCGTCGAGACGCTGGAGCTCGAAAATCTGATGGCTAACGCCATCACCACGGTCTACGGCGCCGAGGCGCGCAAGGAAAGCCGCGGCGCGCATGCGCGCGAGGACTACAAGGACGGCCCGCTCGGCGGCCGCGACGACGTCAACTGGCGCAAGCACACGCTTGCCTGGGTCAACGACGCGGGCGACGTCCGGCTCGATTTTCGTCCCGTGCACACCGAGCTGATCGCCGAAGGCATCGATCCCTACAAGATCGAGCCCAAGGCCCGCGTCTACTGATCTCGAGGACTAAGGCACATGGTTGAACTCGCTCTCCCCAAGAACTCGCAGATCACCGAAGGCAAGGTGTGGCCGAAACCGGTCGGCGCGGCGAACCTGCGCGAATACCGGGTCTATCGCTGGAATCCGGACGACGGCAAAAACCCGCGGATCGATACCTATTACATCGATATCGACGATTGCGGCCCGATGGTTCTGGACGGTCTGCTCTACATCAAGAACAATATCGATCCGACGCTGACGCTGCGTCGCTCCTGCCGCGAAGGCATTTGCGGCTCCTGTGCGATGAATATCGACGGCACCAATACGCTCGCCTGCACCAAGGGCATGGATGAGGTGAAGGGCGCCGTGAAGGTGTATCCGCTGCCGCATATGCCCGTCGTCAAGGACCTCGTGCCTGACCTCACCAATTTCTATGCCCAGCACCGTTCGATCGAGCCCTGGCTGAAGACGGTGTCGCCGACACCGGCCAAGGAATGGCGGCAGAGCCACGAAGACCGCCTCAAGCTCGACGGGCTCTATGAGTGCATTCTCTGCGCCTGCTGCTCGACCTCCTGTCCCAGCTACTGGTGGAACGGCGACCGCTATCTCGGCCCTGCCGTCCTCCTGCAGGCCTATCGCTGGCTCATCGACTCCAGGGACGAGGCGACCGGCGAGCGTCTCGACAATCTCGAAGATCCGTTCCGGCTCTATCGCTGCCACACAATCATGAACTGCGCCCAGGCCTGTCCGAAGGGGTTGAACCCCGCCAAGGCGATCGGCGAGATCAAGAAGATGCTGGTCGAGCGGCGGTTCTGACCATCCGCCCTGCAGGTGTTTTCAGCAGCATTTCAACGGCGGGCCTCGGCTCGCCGTTTTGCTTTCACGTCCGTCACATCGACGTGTTGCTAAGTGATTTGAAACGCGCGGCGAGGCAGTTAGGTAATAGCCGAGGATGGAGGTCCGCCGATGCTTCGCCTGCTGTTCGGTTTTCTCGTCACGTGTTTCCTGCTGCTGCCGGCGCGGGCGGCGGAACCGCAATATGCTATCTTTGCCGGCGGCTGCTTCTGGTGCGTCGAGAGCGACTTCGACGCCGTGCCCGGCGTTCTCGAAACGATCTCCGGCTATGCCGGCGGCAAGAGCGCGAACCCCACCTACGAAGATTATGCGAAGGGTGGACACCGCGAGGTGGTGCGCGTGAAGTTCGACCCGGACCGGGTCTCCTATGCGGAGCTCGTCGGCGTCCTGTTCCGTACGACGGACCCGACGGATGGCGATGGCCAGTTCTGCGACCGGGGCTTTGCCTATACGACCGCCATCCATGCGCTGAACGAGCGGCAGGCGATGGACGCGAAGGCGGAAAAGATCAAGGCCGAGGCGGAGCTCGGCCGACCGATCGTAACGCCCGTCGAAGGCGCAGCGAAATTCTGGCCGGCGGAAGACTACCATCAGGACTTCGGCAAGCGGAACCCCATCCGCTACTGGTACTACCGCAACGGCTGCGGCAGGAACCGGACGGTCGAAAAGCTCTGGGGCGATCGCGCCTATGCGGGCGTCAGCCATTGATCCGATTGCCCCTCATCCGCCTGCCGGCACCTTCTCCCCGTTTCACGGGGAGAAGGGACATGGGGCATCCGCTCATTACGCCGCGATCACCGAGGAGTGAGGGGAGCGTGCCACTTGTCCCTTCGCCCCGCCCGCGGAGAAGGTGCCGGCAGGCGGATGAGGGGCAGCGCCGGATGCCAGACAGAAACGGCGGAACTCAACCGATCCGCCGTCTCCCTCAGCGCGCAGCCCAATTCGCGCCGCGGCGGAAGATCGTGCGCATCTCGGGCACCTCGAACTCTTTCGCCACATGGCCGAGTGAGGAGTAGAAGACCCGGCCTTTCCCATGTTTGCGCTTCCAGACCACCGGCATCACCACGCCTTCGATCCAGGAGGCATGCTCGCCGGAGAAGGTGGTCGTTGCCAGCACCTCGTTGGACGGGTCGACATGCATGTAATATTGCTCCGAGGTATAGGGAAAATCGGAGATGCCCTCCATCAGCGGATCGTCGGGGCGCGTGACGTTCACGCGATAGTCGATGATGTTGCCGGGATGGGCCACCCACTGGCCGCCGATGATGAACTGGTATTCGACGCTCTCGCGGAAGGCATCGCCCGCGCCGCCGTGATAGCCGGCGATACCGACGCCGCCCTCGACGGCCGCGGCGAGATTCTTCACCTCTTCCTTCTCGATCTTCGACATCGTCATGATCGGAACGATCAGCGACAGGTCGTGGATCGACGGATCGGCAAAGGCTTCGGTCGTGTGTTCCAGATAGACCTTGAACCCGTCCTCCTGCAGCATGTCGCGGATGATATGGGCGCATTCCTGCGGCTCGTGGCCGCTCCAGCCGCCCCAGACGATCAGTGCCTCGCGCATGTCGAACTCCTCCTAATGCGATTTATGCGTTAGCGGCCGATGCGGCCGTCGACGAGCGATTCCGACAGAGGTGCCGGCCGCTCGGTTTTCGTGCTGATGCTGACGGTGGTGCCGGTGTCGGCCGCCTTGTGGAACGCTTCCATGACCTCCAGCACGTGCAAGGCGAGATCTCCGTTTGCCCGGTGCGGCCGGCCCGAGCGGATGGCGTGTGCCATGTCGGCCACCCCGATCGAGCGGTAATTGCCGTCGGCATAGGGCTCGCTCGTCGCAGTCTGCTCGAAGGCGCCGCCCTTTTTCAGCAATTCGATCTGGCCGCCGAAATGGTTCGGATCCGGGACGATCAGCGTGCCCTCGGTTCCATAGAGCTCGAGCGGCACATGCCTGTGGCCCGCGACATCGAAGCTCATGCCGATCTGCACGACGGCTCCATTCTCGAAGGCCATGATGCCGGCGACATGGGTCGGCACGCGGACGGGGATGCGTTCGCCGTTGCGCGCTTCACTGGTGATGGTCCGCTCCTTCCGGGCCGCCGTGGCAAAGCCGGCAACCTTGGAGACCGGGCCAAGGAGGTTGACGAGGTCTGTGATGTAGTAGGGACCCATGTCGAGCATCGGCCCGCCGCCGACGTCGTAATAGAAGTCCGGATTGGGATGCCAGCGCTCGTGGCCGGGGCACATGAAGGTGGCGGTGCCGCCGACGGGCGTGCCGAGCACGCCGGAATCGACGATTGCGCGCGCCGTCTGATGCGAGCCGCCGAGGAAGGTGTCGGGGGCGGCGCCGATCCGCAGGCCCTTCTCGCGAGCCATCGCCACCAGCTTGTGCCCGTCTGCGAAATCGGTGGCGAGCGGCTTTTCGGAATAGGTGTGCTTGCCGGCCTCGAGCGCCTGCATGGCGACTGTCACGTGCGCCTTCGGCACGGTCAGGTTGACGATGAGTTCGATCGAAGGGTCCGCGAGGAGATCGGCGACGTTGCGGGCCTCGACCTTGAACTCCGCAGCGCGCTCTTCGGCGAGACTGCGGTTCAGATCAGCGATCCCGCGGATGTCCAGGATCGGAAAGGCTGCCATCGCCTTCAGATAGGCCGACGAGATGTTGCCGCAGCCGATGATGCCGATACCGAGTTTTTCCATCAGTCTCCTCCCGAAATGGATAGATAAGTTCGGCGCGGCGCATCAAAGCGCCGGCGCCGGTCCGGTCGTCCCCCAGGGGGACTCGTAGAGTTCGCAGAGCGCCACGACGGCCGCTCCCTGCGCCCAGGTCTCGTCGGCCGATTCGTCGAAGACGAGTTCGGCGACCGTCGAGATCGAGGGCGGGATCGCGTTCTGAAAGGATCGGCGGATGCTCTCCACGAAGACGGTGCCGAGCGACAGGCTCGAACCGACGATGACGACGCGCGGCGGTCCGAACAGCGTGACGATGTTGGCGACGGCGAGCCCGATCGCTTCTCCGGCCCGCGAGGCGGTCGCGATCAGCGCGTCGTCCTCGGCTGCGATCAGCGTCTGCGCATGCGTCATGCCCCGCCCGAGGCGTACCGCCTCGGCGAACCGCCCGTCCATCGGGTGTTCGCCGAGAATCGCGTTCTCCCCGGCGAGCGTCGAAAGGCGGACGGTGCGGCTCTCGCCGACCCCGAGCACGAGATCGCCCAGATTGTGGCTCAAGCCTCCGGCGCCTCGGAAAAGCTGGCCGCCATGCAGAACGCCGAGCCCGAGGGTCTGCTCCAGCGAGACGAGCACCATGTCGTCGAGGTCGCGGGCGCGCCCGAACCAGTGGTGCGCAAGCGTGATGGCGTGTGCGTCGCTCTCGACGATCGTCGCGACGTTGAGCCTGCTCGTCATCTCGCTTGCGAAATCGACGTCCGTTTCCCGGAAGATCGGGCTCGAGCGGACATGACCGGTGCGGTGTTCGACCACGCCCGGCAGGCCGATGCAGATAGAATCGATGTCGTCGAGCGAAAGGTCGGCGTCGACCACGCAGCGGCGCACGCCGTCCTCGATCAGATCGGCGATGACGGCGATCGGCTGGCGATCGACCCGGATCGGCAAAGTCAGGTCGGAGAGCACCTCGCCGCGGAAGTTGGTGACGGCGAAAACCATACGGTTGGCGGCGATCTTGGCGCCGACGACGCGAGCGGCCTCCGGGTCGAGCTCCAGCATGACGCGCGGCCGACCCCTTGCGGCCGCATTGCGGATATCGCCCTCGTGCCGGGTCAGGATGAGGCCGTCGTCAAGCAGCGACGCGGTGATCGCGGAAACGGTGGTCGTGGACAGTTCGGTGCGCTCGCTGATCTCGACGCGGGAAATAGGGCCGTGCCGGCGGATCGTATCGAGCACGTTGAAGCGATTTATCGCGCGCATCAGTTCGGGATCGGCGGTCTTCATCGGTCTGCAGGATGCTCGCGTGCTCGATTGGCTGGCTGGGCGGGGTCAAATCATTTAGCAGGAATACGAATTAAATAACGGGCAATTAGCGTCCCCTGTCAAGCGGAGCGCCCGAAATATTCGCGGCGGCTGTTGACATTTGTCGGCATCTCCTCTGAATTAATCCGCATCGGGGACAAAATGAAGAGGACGTTTTGCCCCCTTCTGAAGGAAATATGGGAGGAGAAAGATATGATGCTCGAACGTGGGTCGGCGCCTCCGCGCGCAACCAGACTTTCTGCGCTTGCTGCAGTAGCCGGCATGGCGCTTCTCTTCGATGCGAGCCACGCATCCGCCGATACGGTGGTCAAGTGGCTTCATCTGGAGACTGTGCCGGCCTATGTGAAGATGTGGGAGGACATCGCTGCAAAGTACGAATCGGAACATGCGGGCGTCGATATTCAGCTCCAGTTCCTGGAAAACGAGGCATTCAAGGCGAAGCTGCCGACGCTCCTGCAGTCGGACGACGCGCCTCACTTCTTCTATAGCTGGGGCGGCGGCGTGCTGAAACAGCAATCCGAGACCGGCGCGCTCATGGATCTGACGGAAGCGATGCGCGCCGATGGCGGAGCCTGGGAGAAGAGCTACAATCCGGCTGCGCTCAAGGGCTTCACCTTTGACGACAGAATTTATGCGGTTCCCTTCAAAATGGGAACGATCAGCTTCTTCTACAACAAGGAGCTCTTTCAGAAGGGCGGCGTCAAGGCCGAGGATATCAAGACCTGGGACGATTTCCTCACGGCGGTGAAGACGCTGAAGGAGGCCGGCATCACGCCGATCGCCGGCGGCGGCGGCGACAAGTGGCCGCTGCATTTCTACTGGAGCTATCTGGTGATGCGCAACGGCGGCCAGCAGGTCTTCGAGGATGCCAAGAACAACGAGGGCGAAGGCTTCCTGCAGCCGGCGATCATCAAGGCCGGCGAGCAGCTCGCCGAACTCGGCAAGCTCGAGCCGTTCCAGGGCGGCTATCTCGGAGCGAACTGGCCGCAGACGCTCGGCCTCTTCGGCGACGGCAAGGCGGCGATGATCCTGAGCTTCGAGAATACCGAAGCCACCCAGCGCGCCAATTCCGGCGACGGCAAGGGCCTCGCAGCCGAGAATATCGGCCGCTTTCCCTTCCCCGCCGTTGAGGGCGGGGCGGGTGCCGCCACCGACACGCTGGGCGGTCTCAACGGGTGGGCGGTAACCAAGAATGCTCCGCCCGAAGCGCTCGATTTCCTGCGCTACCTGACCAATGCGGAAAACGAACGGTTGATGGCGAGCGTCGGCATGATCGTCCCGGCGGCGGCAGGTGCCGAGGATGGCGTCACCAACCCGCTTGTGCGGGCTTCGGCCGACCAACTCGCAGCCTCGACCTGGCACCAGAATTATTTCGACCAGGATCTCGGCCCTTCCGTCGGCCGCGTCGTGAACGATGCTTCCGTCGAGATCGTCTCCGGACAGATGTCCTCGGAAGAAGGCGCCCGGATGATCCAGGACGCCCGCGAACTCGAATGAGTGCGTAAGCGGCGGCGGCGGGGACCCCGCCGCCCGGCCTTCCTTCGACCATTCGGAACGACCTTTGCGAGGACCAGATGACCGACGCGACTGCGACGATGACCGCGGTGCCGGCCACGGCAAGCCGCAAGAATGTGCGCTACAAGAGCCCGACCGTGCGCGGGCGCCTGCCGGTGCTCATCCTCTTCCTGCCGCCGGCCCTGCTGCTGTTCACGGTCTTCGTCATCCTGCCGATGGGAGAGGCGGCCTGGTACAGCCTCTATCGCTGGAACGGCTACGGAACCCCGACGCAGTTCGTGGGCCTGCGCAATTTCGAGGTGCTGTTCAACAATGCGGCCTTCTCGCGGGCGCTGATCAACAACGGCATCATCATTCTCGTTTCGGTGCTCCTGCAGATTCCGCTCGCCCTCTGGCTTGCGATGATGCTCGCGCACAGGATCGCCGGCGTCGTCGCCTTCCGGCTGATCTTCTTTCTGCCCTACGTGCTGGCGGATGTCGCGGCCGGGCTCATCTGGCGCTTCGTCTATGATGGCGACTACGGGCTTGTGGCGGCGATCGCCGGCTTCTTCGGCGTGGCCACCCCTTACGTGCTGGCCGACCGCAGCCTTGCCATCTATGCGGTGCTTGCCGTCATCATCTGGAAATATTTCGGATTCCACATGATGCTGTTCATCGCCGGCCTCCAGGCGGTCGACAGGAGCGTGCTCGAAGCTGCCGAGATCGACGGGGCGACCGGCTGGCAGAAATTCCGCTACGTGACCCTGCCGCTCCTCGGCTCGACCGTCAGGCTGTCGATCTTCTTCGCCGTCATCGGATCGCTGCAACTCTTCGATCTCGTCATGCCCCTCACCGGCGGCGGGCCGTCGAACTCGACGCAGACCATGGTGACCTTCCTCTACACCTACGGCGTCACCCGCATGCAGGTGGGGCTCGGAAGCGCGGTCGGCGTGGTCCTCTTCGTCATCTGCGTCACCCTCGCCTTCGGCTACAAACGGATATTCATGCGCCATGACTGACACGACTTCTTCCGTTCGCATGACCGCAGCCACCCGCCTCTATCTCTATGTGTCGCTGTCGCTGGTGGCGATGCTGGTCTTGCTGCCCCTGGTGACCACGGCGCTCGGCGGCTTCAAGTCGCTCGGCGACCTGCGCGTCAATCCTTTCGGCCTGCCTTCCGAATGGCTGTGGTCGAACTATCTCGATATCCTTTTCGGCGACCGCTACTGGCGGCAGATGCTGAACTCGCTGTTCATCGCGGCCATAACCGTGGTGCTGACCGTCATCGTTTCGGCCATGGCCGCCTTCACCTTCGCCCATGTCAGGTTCTTCGGCTCGAACCATTTGCTGAACTACTTCCTGATCGGGCTCATGTTCCCGGCGGCAACGGCGATCCTGCCGCTCTTCATCCGCATCCGCGATCTCGGTCTGCTCGATACCTATTGGGGCGTGATCCTGCCTCAGGTGGCCTTCGGCCTCGGCATGAGCATCCTGCTTTTCCGCAATTATTTCCGTAACCTGCCGGAAGAACTCTTCCAGGCCGCCTTCGTCGACGGCTGCGGCTACATCCGCTTCTTCTGGTACATTTCCCTGCCGCTTTCGCGCCCCATCGTCTCGACGGTCGGCATCATCACCTTCGTGCATAGCTGGAACAGCTACATCCTGCCGCTGATCATGCTGAACACGGAGGCGAAATATCCCTGGCCACTCGGCATCATGGTCTATCGCGGCGAGTTCGGCACCGATTGGCAGCTCGTGCTCGCCTTCATCACGCTGACGATCCTGCCGACGGTGATCGTCTTCTTTCTCGCCCAGAAGCACATCATCGCAGGCCTCACGGCCGGCGCGGTGAAATCCTGAGCCCTTCCCTGACGCATCGTTCCAAGGAGAAAGCATATGGCATCGGTCGAACTCAGGGACATCCGCAAGAGCTACGCTGCGCTCGAGGTGGTCCACGGCGTGTCTCTCTCGATCGCGGAGGGCGAATTCATCGCGCTCGTCGGTCCCTCCGGCTGCGGCAAATCCACGTTGCTGCGCATGATCGCCGGATTGGAAGAGATCAGCGACGGCGAGGTGCTGATCGGCGGCAAGGTGGTCAATCCGCTGACGCCGCGCGAGCGCAACATCGCCATGGTCTTCCAGTCCTACGCGCTCTACCCGCACATGTCGGTCGCCGAGAACATGGGCTTCAACCTCAAGCTCTCCGGTCTCTCCCGTCCCGAGATCGACAAAAAGGTGGGCGAGGCGGCGCGCATGCTGGCGCTGACGGAGCTTCTCGATCGCAAGCCGAGTCAGCTTTCCGGCGGCCAGCGCCAGCGCGTCGCCATGGGACGGGCGATCGTCCGCGATCCGGCCGTCTTCCTGTTCGACGAACCGCTCTCCAATCTGGATGCCAAGCTCCGGGTACAGATGCGCACCGAGATCAAGGCCTTGCACCAGAAGGTCGCCACCACCTCGATCTACGTGACTCACGACCAGATCGAGGCGATGACGCTCGCCGACCGCATCGTCGTCTTGAACGGCGGCAGGATCGAGCAGGTGGGCACACCGCTGGAGCTCTATCGCACCCCGGCCAACCTCTTCGTGGCGGGTTTCATCGGTTCGCCGGCCATGAACGTGCTCGACGGAACGGTCGATGCCGATGACGGGGAGCCGGCGGTGCGCCTCGGCGACGGGTCGGCGATCCGCATCGCGCCCGAGCGCAAGGTGCGGCCCGGGCAGGCGGTCCGGATCGGTCTGCGCCCGGAACATTTCGTCGCAGGCGGGGAGGGCAATGCCATTGCCGGCCAGACGCTGCTGGTCGAGCCGACCGGTGCCCAGACGCATGTGCTCTTCGAATTCGCCGGCGAACAGATAACCGCCGTCGTCGACGGCGATCACCCGGCCCGCCACGGATCCCTCTTCAGGGCGGCGATGGACCGCAGCCAGGTCTATGTCTTCGACCGGCAGACGGGCGCGGCACTCTGAGCATCGCGCCCGGCCGCCCGCCGGGGCGGGCCCGTGTCCGTGTGAAGGCACATGCGAGCGAATTCGTCGGGCGTCTCAATCCTGCAACTGCCGGGCGCGAAATGGCTTGCCTTGATTTGAAAGGTGGTTTTGCTGTAATTCGGCCTATATTATCGCGTTGCGTTATGGTTCGCGGACAATATCGGGGGTAAAGATATGCGGGTTTCACATGCGGCGGCCGGGTTGGCGGTTGTACTTGCGCTAACCGGATGCCAGCGGACGTCCTTCGGTGGTTTCGGATCTCAGGATGTTTCTCGCGCTCCCGCTCCCCTGCAGGCGCAGCCCGTACCCTCCGTCTCGGCGGGGCAGCTGCCGCCTCCGGCCGGGGCGTCGCAGTTCCCGGCCGCACCGACGACAGGCACCGCAGCGCCCGGCGCTGCTGCCGGCACGGAAGTGGCCGCAGCCACCAATGCGCTCGACGTGACGAAGGAATCGATGGTCGGCAACTGGCGCGTTTCGAGTGCCGGCAGCTCCTGCGACATGTTCCTGACGCTCACCAATCTCGGCAGCGGTTCGCGCGGCGGCACGCGCGGCTGCGCCGGCGAGCTGACGGCCATGGGGTCGTGGGAAGTGGCGGGCAAGCAGGTCGTGCTCAAGGATCGCAGCGGCAATCCGATCGCCCGGCTCTACAAGACGGCCGATGCGCGCTTCGACGGCTCGACCAATGGCGGGCAGCCGGTCAGCCTCAGCCGCTAGGGCGGAGGAGAAGTGTGTGCGGTTTCGCCCGCATCCCGCATCTCAACTTGCAGGAATCGATCACGTTCATGATTTTAGGTCGATCCGACCTAAAATCATCGTGATTAGCGCTGCTTGAGCTAGCTGTGCGTGGGCTTTCCGCCCGCGTTGCCTCATCCGATAACGTTCTCGAACCCCTCTGTTGCGCTCTCCATGTGCAGCGTGTTACGTATCGCGTATGATTCAAAGCTTCGGGAACAAGGAGACTGAAGCAGTGTTCAAGCGGCAGCGAACGCGCCGCTTTGGCGCGTTTCAGAAACCCGCTCTCGTGAAGCTTCTCATGCTTCACGCGGCTACGCGCATCGAGGATTTGCGTGTTCCGCCCGGCAATCGGCTGGAAGCGCTGAAAGGTGATCGGGCGGGGCAGTATTCGATCCGCATTAACCAGCAATGGCGGATTTGCTTCCGCTTCGAGAACGGAGACGCCTACGATGTCGAAATCAGCGACTATCATTGATCCTATCATGCCCGGCGAAATCCTCGCCAGCGAGTTTCTCGAGCCGATGAATATCAGCGCCCGCAAGCTGGCGGGTCATATCGGCGTTCCGGCGAACCGGATCACCGAGATCATCAAGGGACGCCGGAGCATTACCGGCGATACGGCTCTGCGGCTTTCCAAGGCCTTTGGTACGACGCCGGAATTCTGGATCAATCTCCAAAGCCATTATGAACTGGAACGCGCGCGTGATGCCGCAGGTGATCTGAGCATTTCTCCGCTTCACGCCGCATGATGGACCAGAGCCGCAAAACCACGAAACGATAGAAGCGCATCGTGCTCAATCCTGACGACAGCATTCTTCACAAGCTCGAGGCGCTCGTTGCCGCCGGCGAACGGCAGCGTGACCCCGCTCAATTCGCAATCGCAAGAAGGCTCGACAGCCTGACGGCAAATCTCCTGGCAAGCCGCCCCTCGCGCAAGACCAATGCGCTCGGCTGGCTCTTTGCGGCGCGCAAGAAGGACCAGCCGCCGGTCAAGGGCCTCTATATCCACGGCGGCGTCGGGCGCGGCAAGACCATGCTGATGGACATGTTCTTCGATGCGGTGCCGATCCAGCGCAAGCGCCGCGCCCATTTCCACGAATTCATGGCCGATGTGCATGAGCGCATCTACAGGCACCGGCAGAAGCTCAAGAACGGCGAGACGAAGCAGGCCGATCCGATCCCGCCCGTCGCTTCCGATCTCTTCGGCGAAGCGCGGCTTCTGTGTTTCGACGAGTTCACCGTCACCGACATTGCCGATGCGATGATCCTGGCGCGGCTCTTCGGCGAACTGTTCGCCAAGGGCTGCGTGCTTGTCGCGACCTCAAACGTCGAGCCGGACAATCTCTATCGCGACGGCCTCAATCGCGGTCTCTTCCTGCCGTTCATCGATCTCCTGAAGGCGAATGCCGAGATAATCTCGCTCGATACGGAAACGGATTATCGCCTGGGCAAGACCGATGGCGCGCCCGTGTGGCTGTCGCCGCTCGGGCCCGAAACGGAAGCCGCCATGGATCGTGCCTGGTATCGGGAGACGAGCGGAGCGCCGGCCGCCTCGGCCGAGATCGGCCGCAAGGGGCGGACGATCCGCGTGCCGGCGGCGGCCGGCCGGGCCGCGCGGTTCACCTTTGCCGACCTGTGCGCGCAGCCGCTCGGTGCCGCCGACTATCTTGCGATCGTCGCGCAGTACAGCACCATCTTCCTCGACCATGTTCCGCATCTCGGGCCGCACCTGCGCAACGAGACGAAGCGCTTCATCATTCTTGTCGATGCCCTCTACGACCAGGGCGCCCGCCTGTTCGCCTCGGCTGCCGCGCAACCGCAGCATCTGCTGACCGCCAGGAAGGGCACCGAAGGCTTCGAATTCGACCGTACGGTTTCGCGTCTGATCGAGATGCAAAGCCAGGAATATGCCGCGGCTCACCCGCAAAATTCAGCGGCGGAATGACGGTCCGGCGACATCAGTTCTTACGTTTACGTAAGAATTTTACGATCTAACCGATTGAAATTGCTCTGCCAAAAAGTATCGATTGATATTTTTCCCTTTGCCGTTTAAGGGCTTTCGCGAAGGTTTGGCGTTTGCCGCGTTTCAGGCCTTGATCATTTTGGGATCACAAAGGAAGCACTTTCATGGCGCGCAACAAGATCGCACTTATCGGTTCGGGGATGATTGGTGGCACGCTGGCGCATCTCGCCGGCCTGAAGGAACTGGGCGACATCGTCCTCTTCGACATTGCCGACGGCATTCCCCAGGGCAAGGGTCTCGACATCGCGCAGTCCTCCCCGGTCGAGGGCTTCGATGCATCGCTGACCGGTGCGAGCGACTATTCCGCGATCGAGGGCGCCGACGTCTGCATCGTCACCGCCGGCGTGCCGCGCAAGCCCGGCATGAGCCGCGACGATCTGCTCGGCATCAACCTCAAGGTCATGGAACAGGTCGGCGCCGGCATCAAGAAATACGCTCCGAACGCCTTCGTCATCTGCATCACCAACCCGCTCGACGCCATGGTCTGGGCGCTGCAGAAGTTCTCCGGCCTGCCGAAGAACAAGGTCGTCGGCATGGCCGGCGTGCTCGACTCTTCGCGCTTCCGGCTCTTCCTCGCCGAAGAGTTCAACGTCTCTGTCAAGGACATCACCGCTTTCGTGCTCGGCGGCCATGGCGACACCATGGTGCCGCTCGCGCGTTATTCGACGGTTGCCGGCATCCCGCTGCCCGACCTGATCCAGATGGGTTGGACCACCAAGGAAAAGCTCGACCAGATCATTCAGCGCACCCGTGACGGCGGCGCCGAGATCGTCGGCTTGCTCAAGACCGGCTCGGCCTATTATGCGCCGGCCGCCTCGGCGATCGAAATGGCCGAAGCCTATCTCAAGGACAAGAAGCGCGTGCTGCCCTGCGCCGCTCATCTCTCCGGCCAGTATGGCGTCAAGGACATGTATGTCGGCGTGCCCACCGTGATCGGTGCCGGCGGCATCGAGCGCATCATCGAGATCGACCTCAACAAGGGCGAGAAGGAAGCCTTCGACAAGTCGGTTGCGGCCGTCGCCGGCCTTTGCGAAGCCTGCATCAACATCGCACCCAGCCTGAAGTAACCGCCATCCGGCCTATCAGACAGGAAAGAACCCATGAACATCCATGAATACCAGGCCAAGGCTCTGTTGAAGAGCTATGGCGCGCCGGTCGCGGAAGGCGTCGCGATCTTCTCCGCCGACGAGGCCGAGGCGGCCGCGAAGAAGCTGCCGGGGCCGCTTTACGTGGTGAAGAGCCAGATCCACGCCGGCGGCCGCGGCAAGGGCAAGTTCAAGGAACTCGGCCCCGATGCGAAGGGCGGCGTGCGCCTGGCCAAGTCGGTGGACGAGGTCGTCGCCAATGCCAAGGACATGCTCGGCAACACGCTGGTGACCAAGCAGACCGGTCCGGCCGGCAAGCAGGTCAACCGCCTCTATATCGAGGACGGCGCCGATATCGACCGCGAGCTCTATCTCTCGATCCTCGTCGATCGCTCCGTCGGCCAGGTGGCCTTCGTCGTTTCGACCGAGGGCGGCATGGATATCGAAGCGGTCGCCGAACATACGCCGGAGAAGATCGTCACCGTTGCGATCGATCCGGAAAAGGGTGTGACCGCAGAGAATCTGAAGACGCTGGCCGACGCGCTGAAGCTCGAAGGCGAAGCGCGTGCCGACGCCGAGAAGCTCTTCCCGATCCTCTACAAGGCATTCGTCGAAAAGGACATGAGCCTGCTCGAGGTCAATCCGCTGATCGTCATGACGAACGGCCGGATGCGCGTCCTCGACGCCAAGGTCTCCTTCGACGGCAATGCGCTCTTCCGCCATGAGGACGTGGTCGCGCTGCGCGACACGACGGAAGAGGACGACAAGGAAATCGAGGCGTCGAAATACGACCTCGCCTATGTCGCCCTGGACGGCAATATCGGCTGTATGGTCAACGGCGCCGGTCTTGCCATGGCGACGATGGACATCATCAAGCTCTACGGCGCCGAGCCCGCGAACTTCCTCGATGTCGGCGGCGGCGCCTCGAAGGAAAAGGTCACCCAGGCCTTCAAGATCATCACGGCCGATCCGGCGGTGAAGGGCATCCTCGTCAACATCTTCGGCGGCATCATGAAATGCGATGTCATCGCCGAGGGCGTGCTCGCAGCGGTCAAGGAAGTCGGCCTCAAGGTGCCGCTCGTCGTGCGCCTGGAAGGCACCAATGTCGAGCTCGGCAAGAAGATCATCAATGAATCGGGCCTCAACGTGATTTCCGCCGATGATCTGGACGACGCCGCCCAGAAGATCGTTGCAGCCGTGAAGGGAGCCTGAGGTTTCATGTCCATCCTGATCAACAAAGACACCAAGGTTCTCGTTCAGGGCCTGACCGGCAAGACCGGTACCTTCCACACCGAGCAGGCACTCGCCTATAACGGCACCAAGATGGTCGGCGGCATCCACCCGAAGAAGGGCGGCGAGACCTGGACCGGCGCCAAGGGCGAGCAACTGCCGATCTTCGCTACCGTTGCCGAAGGGCGCGACGCGACCGGCGCCAACGCTTCCGTGATCTATGTCCCGCCGGCCGGTGCCGCCGCGGCGATCATCGAGGCCATCGACGCCGAAATCCCGCTCATCGTCTGCATCACCGAGGGCATTCCCGTTGCCGATATGGTGAAGGTCAAGGCCCGGCTCGAAAAGTCCTCTTCGCGCCTCATCGGCCCGAACTGCCCGGGCGTGCTGACGCCCGACGAATGCAAGATCGGCATCATGCCGGGCAACATCTTCCGCAAGGGCTCGGTCGGCGTGCTTTCGCGCTCCGGCACGCTGACCTACGAGGCGGTGTTCCAGACGACCAATGAAGGCCTCGGCCAGACGACGGCAGTCGGCATCGGCGGCGACCCGGTCAAGGGCACCGAGTTCATCGACGTGCTGGAAATGTTCCTCGCAGACGACGAGACCAAGTCGATCATCATGATCGGCGAGATCGGCGGCTCGGCCGAAGAGGAAGCGGCGCAGTTCCTGAAAGACGAGGCAAAGCGCGGCCGCAAGAAGCCGATGGTCGGCTTCATCGCGGGCCGTACCGCGCCTCCCGGCCGCACCATGGGCCATGCCGGCGCCGTCATCTCCGGCGGCAAGGGCGGTGCGGAAGACAAGATCGCGGCTATGGAATCGGCCGGGATCCGCGTCTCGCCTTCGCCCGCACGCCTCGGCAAGACGCTGGTCGAAGTCCTGAAGGGCTGACGAACGATCCTGCGGCGCCCGCGCGTCCTGTCGGACGCATAAAGGTCGCCGTGGCACTTTGCAGCGGGGCGGCAGACCATGCCGCCCCATTGGAGCCACGAAAGATACGATGATGAGCGTCAAGTCCGGTGCAGATGGCGAACAGCCGGAACCGGGCCGACGCAGCCGGAGCGACGCGCCTGACCGTTGAAAGGCGCCGATCCGGCAGAAGGCAAACATGACCGGGACAACCCGGCACACCAACTTAAGTCAGGAGGCGGGCTGAAGTCCGCGATAGACCATGACAAGGCAAGAGGCCAACGAGCAATTCCAGCTCACATCCTTTCTGGACGGCGCCAATGCCGCCTATATCGAGCAGCTCCATGCGCGCTACGAAGCGGACCCCTCATCCGTTTCGGCCGAGTGGCAGTCCTTCTTCAAGGCGCTTGCCGACCGGCCCGAAGATGTGGTGAGGGCGGCCAAGGGCGCCTCCTGGAAGAAGCAGAACTGGCCGATTCCCGCCAATGGCGAACTCGTCTCGGCCCTCGACGGCGACTGGGGCACGGTCGAAAAGGTCATCGAAAAGAAGGTGAAGGCGAAGGCAGAGGAAGCCGCAGCCGTTGCCGGCGTGGCGCTCAGCGAGGCCGAGGTGCATCAGTCGACGCGCGATTCCGTCCGCGCCATCATGATGATCCGCGCCTATCGCATGCGCGGCCACCTGCACGCCAAGCTCGACCCGCTCGGCCTTGCCGATCCGGTCGAGGATTACGACGAACTCTCCCCGAAGACCTACGGCTTCGAAGAGAAGGACTACGACCGCAAGATCTTCATAGACAACGTGCTCGGCCTCGAATATGCGACCGTGCGCGAGATGGTCGAGATCCTCGAACGGACCTATTGTTCGACGATCGGCGTCGAATTCATGCATATGTCCAACCCGGAAGAGAAGGGCTGGATACAGGAACGCATCGAAGGGCCGGACAAGGGCGTCGAATTCACCCCCGAGGGCAAGAAGGCGATCCTGCAGAAGCTCATCGAGGCGGAAGGCTTCGAGCAGTTCATCGACGTCAAGTACAAGGGCACCAAGCGCTTCGGCGTCGACGGCGGCGAATCGCTGATCCCGGCGCTCGAGCAGATCATCAAGCGCGGCGGCCAGCTCGGCCTCAAGGAGATCGTGCTGGGCATGGCGCATCGCGGCCGCCTCAACGTTCTCTCGCAGGTGATGGCCAAGCCGCACCGCGCCATCTTCCACGAGTTCAAGGGCGGCTCCTACACGCCCGATGACGTGGAAGGCTCCGGCGACGTCAAGTATCACCTGGGCGCTTCCTCGGACCGCGAGTTCGACGGCAACAAGGTCCACCTGTCGCTGACGGCAAACCCGTCGCATCTCGAGATCGTCAATCCGGTCGTCATGGGCAAGGCGCGCGCCAAGCAGGACCAGATGGCGACCGTATTCGAAGGCGACATCATTCCGCTGCGCGAACGCGTCAAGGTCATGCCGTTGATCCTGCACGGCGACGCGGCATTTGCCGGCCAGGGCGTGGTCGCCGAAATTCTCGGCCTCTCCGGCCTGCGCGGGCATCGTGTCGGCGGCACGGTGCACTTCATCATCAACAACCAGATCGGTTTCACCACGAACCCGGCCTTCTCGCGTTCCTCGCCCTATCCGTCGGACGTGGCGAAGATGATCGAGGCGCCGATCTTCCACGTGAACGGTGACGATCCGGAAGCGGTCGTCTATGCGGCCAAGGTCGCGACCGAATTCCGGATGAAGTTCCACAAGCCGGTGGTCATCGACATGTTCTGCTACCGCCGCTTCGGTCACAACGAGGGCGACGAGCCGGCGTTCACGCAGCCGAAGATGTACAAGGCGATCCGTGCGCACAAGACCGTCGTCCAGCTCTATTCGGACCGGCTGATCGCCGAGGGCCTGATCAGCGAAGGCGAAGTCGAGAAGATGAAGGCCGATTGGCGCGCCCATCTCGAACAGGAATTCGAGGCGGGTCAGTCCTACAAGCCGAACAAGGCCGACTGGCTCGACGGCGCCTGGTCGGGCCTGCGCACGGCCGACAACCAGGATGAGCAGCGCCGCGGGCGGACCTCGGTGCCGATGAAGCAGTTGAAGGAGGTCGGCCGCAAGTTGTCCGAAATTCCGGCCGGCTTCAGCGCGCACCGCACCATCCAGCGCTTCATGGAAAACCGCGCCAATATGATCCAGACCGGCGAGGGCATCGACTGGGCGATGGCGGAAGCGCTCGCCTTCGGTACGCTCGTCACCGAGGGCACCAAGATCCGCCTCTCCGGTCAGGATTGCGAGCGCGGCACCTTCTCGCAGCGCCATTCGGTTCTCTACGATCAGGAGACCGAAGAGCGATACATTCCGCTCGCCAACCTGTCGCCGACCCAGGCACGCTACGAGGTCATCAATTCGATGCTCTCGGAAGAGGCGGTGCTCGGCTTCGAATACGGCTATTCGCTCGCCCGCCCGAACGCCCTGACGCTCTGGGAAGCCCAGTTCGGCGACTTCGCCAACGGCGCGCAGGTGGTCTTCGACCAGTTCATCTCGTCGGGCGAGCGCAAGTGGCTGCGCATGTCGGGCCTCGTCTGCCTGCTGCCGCACGGCTACGAGGGCCAGGGGCCGGAGCATTCCTCCGCCCGGCTGGAACGCTTCCTGCAGCTTTGCGCGGAAGACAACATGCAGGTCGCCAACGTCACGACCCCGGCGAACTATTTCCACATCCTGCGCCGTCAGGTGAAGCGCGATTTCCGCAAGCCGCTGATCCTGATGACGCCGAAGTCGCTGCTGCGTCACAAGCGGGCGGTCTCGAGCCTGTCGGAAATGGCCGGCGAGAGCTCCTTCCATCGTCTCCTCTGGGACGATGCCGAGGTTATCAAGGACGGTCCGATCAAGCTGCAGAAGGATTCGAAGATCCGTCGCGTCGTCATGTGCTCGGGCAAGGTCTATTACGACCTTCTGGAGGAGCGCGAGAAGCGCGGCATCGACGACATCTACCTGCTGCGCGTTGAACAGCTCTATCCGTTCCCGGCCAAGGCGCTCATCAACGAGCTCAGCCGCTTCCGCAACGCGGAGATGGTCTGGTGCCAGGAAGAGCCGAAGAACATGGGCGCCTGGTCGTTCATCGATCCCTATCTGGAGTGGGTTCTTGCCCATATCGATGCCAAGTACCAGCGGGTGCGCTATACCGGCCGTCCGGCCGCCGCTTCCCCGGCGACGGGCCTGATGTCCAAGCATCTGGCACAGCTTGCCGCCTTCCTCGAGGATGCGCTGGGGGGCTGACGAAGCCCCTCACGGTCTGCCGATCGCTGGAGCACTTCCAGGAAAGTGCGTAGCGGTTTTCCGTCCGGGAGCGCGTAACTCAAAGAGCTAGAAACAGAAATCTGATCAACGGAACAAAACTCATGGCAACAGAAATCCGCGTTCCCACCCTTGGCGAATCCGTCAGCGAAGCGACCGTCGGCACCTGGTTCAAGAAGGTCGGCGACGCGATCAAGGCCGACGAGCCGATCCTCGAGCTCGAGACCGACAAGGTGACGATCGAAGTTCCGGCCCCGGCCGCCGGCACGCTCAGCGAAATCGTCGCGCAGGCGGGCGAAACCGTGGGTCTCGGCGCGCTGCTCGGGCAGATCGCCGAGGGCGCGGGTGCTGCCGCCGCTGCGCCGGCTGCGGCCGAGAAGAAGCCTGAACCTGCTGCCGCCACCGCTGCTCCGGCTGCGGCCGCACAGCCGGCCGCCGCTGCCGCGACGCAGACGTCCACGTCGATGCCGCCGGCCCCGGCCGCCGCCAAGCTCATCGCCGAGAACAATCTTTCCGCCGATCAGATCGACGGCTCGGGCAAGCGCGGCCAGGTGTTGAAGGGTGACGTGCTCGCGGCCGTCGCCAAGGGCATTTCGGCTCCGGCTGCAGCCGAACCGGCCAAGGTCCAGGCCCGCGCGCCGGCGCCGGCGGAAGATGCCGCCCGCGAAGAGCGCGTGAAGATGACCCGCCTGCGCCAGACGATCGCCCGGCGTTTGAAGGACGCGCAGAACACCGCGGCTATGCTCACCACCTATAACGAGGTGGACATGAGCGCCGTCATGAGCCTGCGCTCGAAGTACAAGGACATCTTCGAGAAGAAGCACGGCGTGAAGCTCGGCTTCATGGGCTTCTTCACCAAGGCCGTGACGCATGCGCTGAAGGAGTTGCCGGCTGTCAACGCCGAGGTCGACGGCACCGAGATCATCTACAAGAACTTCTGCCACGTCGGCGTCGCCGTCGGCACCGACAAGGGTCTCGTCGTGCCGGTCGTGCGCGATGCCGACCAGATGTCGATCGCCGAGATCGAGAAGGAAATCGGCCGTCTCGGAAAGGCAGCGCGCGACGGTACGCTGTCCATGGCCGACATGCAGGGCGGCACCTTCACCATCTCCAACGGCGGCGTCTACGGTTCGCTGATGTCCTCGCCGATCCTCAACGCTCCGCAATCGGGCATCCTCGGCATGCACAAGATCCAGGACCGCCCGGTCGCGATCGGCGGTCAGGTCGTCATCCGCCCGATGATGTATCTGGCGCTCTCCTACGATCACCGCATCGTCGACGGCAAGGAAGCGGTGACCTTCCTCGTGCGCGTCAAGGAAAGCCTCGAGGATCCGGAACGCCTGGTGCTGGATCTCTAGATCACGGTGATTTTAGGTCGGGTCGACTCAAAGTCATGAGACGCGGGATGCGGGCGGAAAACCGCACACGCTTTTCCTCATCCCGCTCCAGGGAATGGCGGGGGCCGCGTGCCCCCGTTTCCATCTCCACCGATGCCCGTGCCGGGACGCGCGTCTGACGGGCATCGACAGCCACGGAACCAGAGGTTAGGTTTCGGGGGCACGCTATGCGCGCATCCCGGACAGTTTGGGCATCGTAAGCACCGGTCGCAAAACATGATGAGCTATCTGATCGAACTCGCTTCGCTAATGGCGATCTTCACCTTCGCCATCGTTTCGCCCGGCGCCGACCTCGCCATGGTGCTGCGCCAATCGCTGGTGCACGGCCGCCGCGCGGCGGTCATCACCTCCTTCGGCATCGGCGCGTCGCTGATGTTCCACGTGACCTACACCATTCTCGGCCTCGGGCTGATCATCTCGCAGTCGATCTACCTCTTCAACATCGTCAAATGGTGCGGCGTCGCCTACCTGATCTACATCGGCATCAAGGCCCTTCGCGCCGGCCAGACGGAGATCGCGGTCGAAGAAGCGGCCGAGTCCGGCGAAGCCCGCCGGCAGCAGTCGGCGCTGAAGGCCTTCGGGCTCGGCTTTGCCGCCAACGCGCTCAATCCCAAGGCGGTCTTCTTCTTCCTGTCGATCTTTTCGACGGTCGTCAGCGCCCATACGCCGATGACGGTCAAATTCGGCTATGGCTTCGTCATGGCGAGCGCGCTGATCCTTTGGTTCGTCGGGGTCAGCCTGTTCATGACGACGCCGCGGATGCGGGCGGCCTTCACACGTGCGAGCAAATGGATCGACCGGGCGAGCGGCATGGTCTTCATCGCGCTCGGACTGAAGCTGGCGACGGAAAAGGCCGCGTGATGATCTGCGGCCGCAACGTTCTTTTCGCTTCGCTTATGCTTTCGGCAGCACCGGCGCTTGCGGACGAGTGCACCCAGGCGCAGGCGGTCTATGCCGATCCGGCCGGAACCTATGAGCTGCACTTCGAGCCCGTCGGATCGGAGGCGGCAGTCACCAGCAATCACTTCAAGGTCAGGATCGGGGACACCGGGGTTTTGCTCGATGGCGTCGTGATGCAGTCGGGCGAACCACTGCGGGCGAACGGGATCGTCATGAACGATTGCCCGACCGGCGACGTGACCGGCGCGGAACTCGAGGCCTGCACCGTCTGGCAGGGCCCGATCTATGCGGTCGACAAGGCCGGCCAGATCGGACTGCTTCAGCCGGAGGACGCGCCCGCAGCCGATCGGATCCTGCTTCCGGATTTCGGACCGTCGCTGCGCGAATCGAGCGCCTGGGGCGAAGGCAAGGGTACCACCGACAGTTCCGATGTCTTCCAGTTCAAGGGGTGTGGATCATGAGCGACGGACCCGTGCTTCTCGTCACCGGGGGCAGCCGCGGCATCGGCGCCGCGGTCGCGCTTGCCGCGGCCAGCGAAGGCTGGAGGGTCGCCGTCAACTATGCGTCCAATCGCGATGCGGCCGAGGACGTGGTCCGCCGCATCGCGGAAGCCGGCGGCACGGCCGTTTCCGTCGAGGGCAACGTGGGCAGGGAAGAGGGCGTGAGGGCGATCTTTGCCGCTGTCGACACCGCCTTCGGCCGTCTCGACGGCCTCGTCAACAATGCCGGGATCATCGGTCCGCCGCAGCGCGTAGACGAGGTTTCGCCCGAGCGGATCGAGCAGTTGTTCCGCGTCAACGTGACGGGCTCCATCCGTTGCGCCGCCGAGGCGGTGCTGCGAATGTCGGCGCGCCACGGCGGGCGGGGCGGTTCGATCGTCAATCTCTCCTCCATCGCCGCCGTGCTCGGTGCGCCCGGGCAATATGTCGACTACGCCGCCACGAAGGGCGCGATCGACAGCTTCACGGTCGGACTGGCGCGTGAAGTCGCCACCGAGGGCATACGCGTGAACGCGGTCAGGCCCGGCATCATCGATACGGAAATTCATGCCTCCGGCGGGCTGCCCGACCGCGCCCGCGACCTCGCACCCACGATCCCGATTCAGCGGCCCGGAACGGCCGGTGAGGTTGCCGATGCAATTCTCTATCTCCTGTCCGACAAGGCGACTTACGTGACGGGAACCATTCTCACCGTCAGCGGCGGGCGGTAGCCCTCCCAAGACTGTCCTCCCAAGAAGGATTATCAAATGGCCTATGATCTCATCGTTATCGGAAGCGGCCCCGGCGGCTATGTCTGCGCCATCAAGGCGGCGCAGCTCGGCATGAAGGTTGCCGTGGTCGAGAAGCGCAGCACCTATGGCGGCACATGCCTGAATGTCGGCTGCATCCCCTCCAAGGCGCTGCTGCATGCTTCCGAAATGTTCCATCAGGCTCAGCACGGCCTGGAGGCGCTGGGTGTGGAGGTCGCAAACCCGAAGCTCAACCTTCAGAAGATGATGGCCCACAAGGACGCAACCGTTAAGTCCAACGTCGACGGCGTCTCCTTCCTCTTCAAGAAGAACAAGATCGATGGCTTCCAGGGCACCGGCAAGGTTCTCGGCCAGGGCAAGGTCTCGGTCACGAACGAAAAGGGTGAGGAGCAGGTGCTCGAGGCGAAGAACGTCGTCATCGCCACCGGCTCGGATGTCGCCGGCATCCCGGGCGTGGAGGTCGCGTTCGACGAAAAGACCATCGTCTCCTCGACCGGGGCGCTCGCGCTCGAAAAGGTCCCCGCGAGCATGATCGTCGTCGGCGGCGGCGTCATCGGCCTCGAGCTCGGCTCGGTCTGGGCGCGCCTCGGCGCCAAGGTGACCGTGGTCGAATTCCTCGACACGATTCTCGGCGGCATGGACGGCGAAGTCGCCAAGCAGCTTCAGCGGATGCTGACCAAGCAGGGCATCGACTTCAAGCTCGGCGCCAAGGTGACGGGCGTCGTGAAATCGGGCGACGGTGCCAAGGTCACCTTCGAGCCCGTTAAGGGCGGCGAGGCCACTACGCTCGATGCCGAAGTCGTGCTCATCGCTACCGGACGCAAGCCCTCGACGGACGGCTTGGGTCTCGCCAAGGCGGGCGTCGTCCTCGATTCGCGTGGCCGCGTGGAGATCGACCGGCATTTTCAGACGAGCATTGCCGGCGTCTACGCGATCGGCGACGTGGTGCGTGGGCCGATGCTGGCGCACAAGGCCGAGGATGAAGGTGTCGCCGTGGCGGAGATCATCGCAGGTCAGGCCGGCCACGTGAACTACGACGTCATTCCGGGCGTCGTCTACACCCAGCCCGAGGTCGCCTCCGTCGGCAAGACCGAGGAAGAGCTGAAGGCTGCGGGCGTCGCCTACAAGATCGGCAAGTTCCCCTTCACCGCCAATGGCCGCGCCCGCGCCATGCTTCAGACGGACGGTTTCGTGAAGATTCTCGCGGACAAGGAGACCGACCGCGTGCTCGGCGGCCACATCATCGGCTTCGGCGCCGGCGAAATGATCCACGAGATCGCGGTGCTGATGGAGTTCGGCGGATCGTCGGAGGACCTCGGGCGCACCTGCCACGCCCATCCGACGATGTCGGAGGCGGTAAAGGAAGCGGCGCTTTCCACCTTCTTCAAGCCGATCCACATGTGATTATGGGAGGGCGGCGCTGCCCCTCATCCGCCTGCCGGCTCCTTCTCCCCGCAGGCGGGGAGAAGGGACAAGCGGCGCCAACTGAACCCCGCATTCACCGCCCGCCCGAGGGAGCGAGCGGGCGCGGCATATCCCTTCGCCCCGCTCGCGGGGAGAAGGTGCCGGCAGGCGGATGAGGGGCATTCTCACCGCATCGACCGGCCGATCATTCCACCCGCGTTACCGTGAACCCCTGCTGACGCAGGAGTTCGACGAGGCCTTCCCTGCCGGGAAGGTGGAGCGCGCCGACGGCCATGAAGGCGCCGCCGCCCTTCAGGAGGGGCGCGGCGCGATCTGCCATGATCCTGTTGCGATCGATGATGATGCGCTGCTCGAATTCGGCGTAGCCGGCGTCGTCGGACGACAGCCCGGCGGAGACGAGTTTCATCATCGGCATGATCGTGCCCGTCTCGCCGGAGAGGTAGAGATCGGTGGTCGTCGTCATCACGTCGTCCATCGTCTTGCCGAGAGCAAGCGTTTCGATCAGCGCCTTGAGATGCAACTCGACCGGCAGCGAATCCATCGCCGATAGCTGCTCGACCAGCGTTTCGAGCCCCTTGAGCGTCTTGCCCTCCTTCACCGCGTCCTCGGCGAGCTTCTTGTCGAGGAAGGAGGCACCGGCCGCCTTGCGCGAGAATTCGCAGGCCGGCAGGGCCACGAAGCTGGCGATCATCCAGGGCTTCATCTTGGTGACGAGCGGCAGGGGGATGCCGCGCGCCTTGAGGCCGTTTTCGAGAAGCGCGCGGTCCTCCGGCTTCAGGAAGTCGTTGATCGTCTTGTCGCCGGTGAACATGGTCAGTTCGGGCTGCATCATGATCGCAGCGGTTGCCCTGTTCTGGTCGACGATCTCGTCGGACTCGACGATCACGGTCTCAGCCCTTGCGAAGGCTTCCGTCGCGCCGCCGGGCATCGCCAGTACGCGAGGATCGGTGACATGCATGGTGCCGAGCAGGAAGGAGGGCGCCTGTCCGTGGCCTTCGATTTTCCAAAGCAGGCCCTTTCCGTTGGGCACCGCCGCCGCTTCCGCGCGCAGCGCCGCCAGGCGGGCCGGGTCCGAGAGTTCGAGGCCGGTCAAGATGTTGCTGCCGGCGCAATCGACTTCTTCCGCGCGTGCATCCGACACATAAAGCAGGGCGGCAAGGAGGCTTGCTGCCGTCAGTGCATTCAACATCGCGATCAGCCACAGCAGGCCGTCTGCCGCCTTGGCCGCCAGATCGCGGACCGGTCCGGTGAAAGTGTTCATGGGTGCCCCCCGCATTTAGAGCATGTCAGCGATTCATTGAAACGCAGATGCGCTCTAACTCTTTGAAGCTGCGCACTTCCGGACGGAAAACCGCTGCACACTTTTCCTGGAAGCGCTCTGGCGGAACCCTACTCCCCCGCGGTCACGGGTTCCTTAACGCGCTTGGTTAACCGTCAAGCACGTCGGATTTTGGGCACGTCGGATTTTGGGCGCGTCGGATTTTAGGCGCGCGGGTGGGCACGGTCGTAGATTTCCAGGAGCCGCGCCGAATCGACGCCGGTATAGACCTGCGTCGTCGACAGGCTGGCATGGCCGAGCAGTTCCTGGATGGTGCGGAGATCCCCTCCGCCTGCCAGAAGATGCGTCGCGAAAGAGTGGCGCAGCGCGTGCGGCGTCGCCGAATCCGGCAGGCCGAGTGCGGCGCGCAGCTTCTGCATCTCGCGCTGGATGATCGCCGGCTGGAGCTTCGCGCCGCGAGCGCCGCGGAAAATCGGCTCTTCGGGCTCGATATGGTAGGGGCAGAGCTTCCGATAGGTCTCGACCGCTTCCGCGGCGGCCGCGATCATCGGCACGATCCGTGTCTTGCCGCCCTTTCCGGTGACCCTGAGCGACGTGACCGGTCCTGAGAAATCGGCAGGGGTCAGGTCCAGCGCCTCCGCTATCCGCAGGCCGCAGCCATAGAGCAATGTCAGCACTGCGGCGTTGCGCGCCGCGATCCAGGGTTCCTCGGCCAGTTGCGCGTCCGCCGTGACGACCTTCAGGGCCTCCCGGTCGGTCAATGCCTTGGGGAGGGACTTCGGCTGCTTCGGGGACCGAACCGCCCCTGCGCCCGCCGCATTGGCGAGCCCGTTTCTCTCGAGATAGCGCAGGAAGGAACGCAGACCTGCCAGCCCGCGGCCGAGCGTGCGCGCGCCGGCCCCGCCCTTGCGGCGCTGCGCCAGGAAGCCGCGCAGATCCGCGGGACGCAGGGCGCAAATATCCGAGAGCCGCGGCGGCCCCGCGAGGTGCCCGGTCAGGAACGTCAGGAACTGCCGCGTGTCGCGCTCATAGGCGTCGACCGTCTTTTCGGACAACCGGCGTTCCTCGGCGAGGCTCGCAAGCCAGCGCCTTCGTTCCGCCATCACTTCCGGATGGCCTATCGCAAGAAGTTCGTTCATCATCGGGCCCGGCGGTTTCATCAGCGCGGTGAGCTCGCTGATCCAGGCTCGGAGCATCGCATCGGGCGTGTTATGTTTTTGCTAACGTGCTGAAGTTTGCTGCGGCGGCCCCTTGGAATTTGTCATTGTTCGATCATATTGAACTGCAATGTTCGGCCAGCAACAGCGGATGGGACAATGTCGAGACGTGATTCGGCGAGCGCTCTGGCGCATTTTGCAGAGGCGGTTGCGCTGGTCTCGCAAGGGCGTCCCGGCCATATCGTCGATACGCTGATAGCGGAGCGCGGCCAGAAGATCGTCCGCCATCCCCTGTGGCCTGCAATGCGGCCCTTTCTCTACACGCTGCTCAACTACCGCAAGGCGATCGAGTTCGCCAATGCCGTCGCCAATATGCCGGGCTTCCAGGCCTTCGAGCATCTGAGTTCGCTTCTCGATCTCGAGATCCGCGCCGACAAGCCGGAGCGTATTCCCGAGAAGGGCGGGTTCCTGCTCGTCAGCAACCACCCGACGGGGATCGCCGACGGCATCGCCGTCTTCGATCTCCTGAAGAGCCGGCGGCCGGACATGATGTTCTTTGCGAACCGCGACGCGATCCGCGTCAATCCGCGTTTCGTCGAGATGGTCATCCCGGTCGAATGGCGGGAGGAGTACAAGTCGAAGCTGAAGGCGCGCGAAACGCTGCAGGTCACGAACAGGGCAATCGAGGAGGGCAAGGCGACCGTGCTCTTCCCCTCCGGCCGCATCGCCTATTGGGCCGAGGGACGCCTCAACGAGCGTCCCTGGAAGAGCTCGGCGGTCGGCTTCGCACGCAAATACGGCCTGCCGATCCTGCCGGTGCATATGAGCGCGCGCAATTCCGGCCTCTTCTACTGGTTCGCCAAATGGTCGACGGAACTGCGCGACATGACGGTGTTCCACGAACTCCTGAACAAGAAGGGCGACCGCTTCGACTTCCGGATCGGCAATCTCATTCCGGCGGACGCGCTCGACGGCGATCCGATGGAAGTGACACGTGCGCTGGAACGTCATACGGTACACGCACTGGCTGCCGACAGCGACGCGGCGTTCGAGCTGTCTGCCAGGGCGGTTGTAGCGGGCTAAGCCGTCACCATGATGCTTCGCTCGATGTTCGCCGAGAACTACCGGTCGCTGCGCTCGATCCGTATGGATTTGGCCGGCGTCAATCTGTTCATCGGAGAGAACGGCGTCGGGAAGTCCAACCTCTATCGTGCCCTGCAGCTGGTTCAGGCTGCCGTGCGAGGCCATCTCGCCCGCGAGATCGCCGAAGAAGGCGGCATGGTGTCCGCTATCTGGAGCGGCCCGCAACGCGTCGGCAAGCCGGCGCGTATTCGCCTGGACGCCGAACTGATCGACGAGGAGCGAGCGATCACCTTCCGCTACCGGATCGAGGCGGGGTTCCGCCCGCCAAAAGCGGCGGCGGGTTTCGCTCATGAGCCGCAGGTCAAGGAGGAGGAGCTCACGATCGAGACGGGCCGGCGCCCGGTTCCGGTGATGAAGCGTATCGGCCCCGGTATCTTCGTGCGCGGAGAGGGTGGCCGGATGGTGGACTATCCGGAACAGGCGATGACATCGGAAACGGCCATTTCGTTGCTCGGCGATGCCGGCCACTATCCGGAGATCGGGGACTTCCGCCGGGCGGTCGACCAATGGCGGTTCTTTCACGGCTTTCGCACCGACCGCGAATCGCCGCTGCGAATGCCCTGTCTCGCGATCACCGCGCCGCTGCTGGACGAGACCGGCTTCAACATGGCCGCCGTCTTCGCGACGCTTCGGCACACGAGACAGGATACGGTCGATCTCGATCGCGCGATTGCCGACGCCTTTGCAGGCGCCCGTCTCGCGGTTCCTGAACCTGGTCAATACGCCGATTTCTCCTTGGTCTTTCCTGACTTTCCGCACCGGTTGTTTTCGCCCCGCGAGCTTTCGGACGGGCAGATGCGCTTCCTGGCGCTGGCGGCTGCGCTTTTATCCTATCGCCGTCCCAGGTTCATCGCGCTGAACGAACCGGAGACCAGTCTTCATCCCGATATGCTGCCGGCCCTGGCCGCCATGGTCGCCAGCGCCGCGCGCGAAAGCCAGATATGGATCGTCACCCATTCCGAAAGACTGGCGGCACTCGTTCAGGAGCGGTGCGGCGTCCGGCCCCGCCGGGTGATCCGCAGGGACGGGGCCACCTGGATCGAGGGTATGCGGCTTACCGGCATGATCGACGAGGAAGACGAATAAGGACGCCCCTTCATCCGCCGTGCGGACGCCGTCAGAAAAGCTTGCGCAAATTCACATAGCCGCCAAACTGATCATAATCGTAGATGCCGACATTACTGCTGCGCTTCTCATAGAAGACGCTCACCTCCGGGCGGATACCGTTCCACTCCAGCCGTTCGGCCGACAAGGCTATCTCGGGCCTTACCGTTGCATCTCTACGCCGGTTGCCCCAGAAGGGGCTGTATTCGGCGAAACGCGTTTGCTTCCAGCTCACTTGCGGCGTCAGCTGTATGTCGGCGACACTGAAATTGATGCCGAAATCGACCTTTGTCGAAACATAGCTGTAGTAATCGTTCCGACTGTTGAGCGTTTCTGCCGACAACTTGCCGAACACGGTCGCGTTTGGCTGGAATGTCCAGTCCCCGAAAACATAGGCTCGGCGGAATGGTCCGGAGACGTCGGCCTCTCGCGAAAACATGTATCCGGCCTGGCCGCCAAGCCCGGCACCCGCCGTGTCGGAAAGCCGGAAGCGTTTCCACGATTCGATGGTGGGCAGCACATAGGAGTTCGGCCGGGCGATGCCGGTATCGAGGTTCGCTTGGACGAAGAGGCCGGGCAGGATCGTGATCTGCTTGCCGACTGCAAGCTGAAGATGGCCCGCTCGCAGGTCGTCGTCCTCGAAGAGCCTCGCCGACAGTTGGAGCTTTGTCAGGTAACCGTTCTGCCAGAGTTTCTCGGCGGAAAACCACGGTTCTATCCCGTAGGAAACTTCTTTCCGGGCCGGCGGTTGATACTCCAGCGGAATGCCGTTGAAATAGACCGTGCCGCCCTCGCCAACCTTGGACGGGTTGCTGTCCGTAATGATTCTGGCGCCATAACGGATGCGCAGCACGCGCAGTTCAGCCTGCTCGATAAAGGGAAGAATGTTGCGCCGAACCTTTTGTGGCGTGGCTTTTTCCAGATAGACCTGCCGAAACAATGCAAGCGCACCGGCATTGTCGCCGGTGCGCAGGAGTAACCGCGCCAGTTCGAGTTTGATACGGGGTGCCGCCGTCTCAGTTACAAGGAGGCGGAGGCTTCGTATCGCGCTGTCCGGCCGACCGGCGCCGGCTTCGGCCAGGGCTTGCTTGAACCTGGCGTCGATCTCGGCAGGCGTGGCGGCGACCGAGTTCGTAGCCACGCCTGCGATGAGCATCCCGGCCATGAACCCGATGCGAATCATGGCTGCTTGACGGTGCCGTAGCCGCCAACCATCGTCGCGTTGTTTCCCTTCAAGTCGAAGGTGCCGCCGACTTCTTGAGCGCCCGATCCGTAGAAGCGGCCGTCTACCGTGCCGGACATCGACTGGTCGGCAGTAGCGATGTTGCCGGAGAGACCGCCGGCTGCGATATCGAGCTTGCCGGACATGTCGAGGTTGGCAGCCGTGCCGCCCGCTTCGAGCCTGGTGTTGTTGGTCCTGAACCTGGCCGTATTGTCGCCGAAGTCGACATCCAATGCGGCGTCCGCGCTCATGACGTCATAGCCGACCGTGTCGACGTAGATGCCGCCCGCCGTTCCTTTGAACGTCGCGGTTGAACTGGTGGGAACATCCGCCTTGGCCGTTTCGCTGCCGAGGCTGAAGGCCCCCAAACGGCCGCCCTTTTCGTCGACCCAGCCGCCATAGGTCTGATAGGCGAACCCGTTCTTTTCCGGATCGGCGAAACCGATGCTGCCGCTGTCGTCCTCGGCGCTGGCGATCACAAGCTTTCCGTTTTGGGAATAGGCGAGCTCGGAATTGGTGTGGTCCCAGGTTTTCGTCGTGGTCGCCGTCTTCAAGGTAGTCGAGCTGATGTCGCCACTCGTCGCGTCCCTCGCCAACTCCGCTTCCAAAGGAGCGGAAGCGCCAAACGCGGAGACGGCACCGCTTTTCGTAACGGTGGCTTCCCGGCCGTTTCCTTTTAAAGTCGTGGTCTTGCCCGTTTCGAGCGGAAACTTCGTGAAGTTGGTCGTCCCGCCTGGAACGCCTGAACCGCCTGGACCGCCTGGACCGCCGGAGCCTCCTCCGCAGCCGGCCAGTGCCAGTGACGCTGCCAACAAAACCGAAAATCTGACTGTAACCGAAGAAGTCATTCCAATGCCCCTCAATGTGTTGCCTATTCCTGTAGTATTACCTCCAATAAAGGAGGCCAAACTGCAATAGAGAATGCCCTTTCCGATCGACGCATGCCGAAATTGCACTTTGGTGTTTCTACCGGGCTAATTTGTTCTCTCTGGAGAGAAACTTAGCTATACGGACCTTACGGGCGGGTCCTGTTGAGGCAATCACCCAAATGGGTGAGTGCTTGATTTTGTTGCCGGGCCTATGGGTTGGCAGACACGGGAGGGGCGAAGTGGACGACGCGGCATCGGAAGAACTGACGGAAGCACTGGCGCATGCATTGGGTACGCTGCAGGATGGGCTGACCGGTTCCTTCCTGAAGAGCGTGGGGTCCGGGCGGAGCGATCCGGGCGATCCGGCCGGGGCATGGCAGATCATCGATTGCCAGCTTACCGGCCGCGTTCCGCATCCGCTGAAACAGGCAGACCGGCACAGCGCGCTGTGGCGGGACCTCACCCATGCGCTGAACCGGCAAGGGGAACTGCGCGGCGGGATTCTTCTCGACGATGGCCTGGCGCTGTTCGTGCCCGGCGGCAGCGAACGTCCTGCCCGCCTCATCGTCTTGAGGGATTCAACCCTTTTCGATGCCGCGGGCGAGGTTACCGGTGGCCTGACGCTCTACCCTTCGGAGCAACGCCTCCTGAAGCAACTTGTCTGCGGTTTCAACCTGGCCGCGGCCGCGACTCTCGATGGTGTCAGCCATGAGACGAAGCGCTCGCAGTTCAAGTCTCTCGCCCGCAAGCTTGGCGGCGGTTCGCAGGCGGAGATCGCCGGCAGGGCGCTCTCGCGCGTCTTCCTCGAGATTGCTTCGTTTTCCGGTACGGGCGTATCGCAGGACGACTACTTCGACGATCTGCTGCGGGAGTTCGCGCCCGGAGCGCGGACCTTGCGCCTGCGCAGCCGGGCCGGTCGGAGCCATCGCTTCGTGGAGATAGGGCCGATCGGTGGGCGGCCCGTCGTGATGCTGCATCCCATGGTTCTGCCTGACTTCAGGAACGGGGATCTCGGGGCGCTCGATACCCTCGCCCTGCGCCTGATCGTCCCATTGCGCCATGGCGCGATGTCGCAGGAAACGGTTGCACTGGGAGTCTCCGCTCATCTCGACCACGCCTGTGAGGGGATTGATCTCGCTCGCAGGCATTTCTGCGGCGAGCAGGCAGATATCATGGCCTGCATCAGCGGAACGGCCTATGGATTGGAATATGCCCGCCGTCATCCCGATCGCGTTGCTTCCTTGGCTTTCGTGGGCGCCACCGTGAAGCCGACGACATCGCGTACCACGGCGGGGCGGCTGCGGTCCGGCCTGTTCACTCTCTCGATGAACCAATGGCACGTCTACTCACGGCTCATGGATTTCTATGTGCGGCGCATCCGTCGGCCGGAAACGCTGAAACAGCTGCTCTTAAGCGTTTATCGACCCAATCTGGCCGATGTGGCCATCATCGGTGCCGAATATGGAGCGCCCTTCGGCGGCGAACGGCTGCGCAAGTTCTTCACCTCGTCGGTGCAATCGATCAAGCACGACTTCTATCATCAAGCCTTACCCGACTGGAGCGGTTTCCCGGCACCGGGCTGCCGTACGATCTTTCTTCACGGTGCGCAGGATTTCATACACTCCGCCACTGACGTGCGCGCCCTGGCGCAATCGCTGGGCGGCGTTCCGGTCGTAACGCTGCCCAGTGCCGGGCAGTTGCTCTACCATGACCACTTCGAGGCAGTGATTGGCCTCTATCGCGGATTTCTCGAACATCGGCTGGAATGAGGGCCTTCACGGTCAGCAAACGGGCGAAACGAAAGGGCCCCGCATCGCTGCGAGGCCCCTTCCACTCCATGCCATTAAAGTCAGGCGATCTTCTGGCCGGTCTTGGCCCAATCGGCGAGGAACATTTCGAGGCCCTTGTCGGTCAGCGGGTGCTTGACCAAGGCCTTCAGCGTTGCCGGCGGCGCGGTGACGACGTCGGCGCCGATGAGGGCGGCTTCCTTCACGTGGTTGACCGTGCGCACCGAGGCGGCAAGGATCTCGGTCTCGTAGCCGTAATTGTCGAAGATCTGGCGGATTTCGCGGATCAGGTCCATGCCGTCGACGGCGATATCGTCGAGGCGGCCGATGAAGGGCGAGACGAAGGTCGCGCCGGCCTTGGCGGCGAGCAGCGCCTGGTTTGCCGAGAAGCACAGCGTCACGTTGGTCTGGTGGCCGTCCGAGGTCAGCGCCTTGCAAGCCTTGAGGCCGTCGAGCGTCAGCGGCAGCTTGATGCAGATGTTGTCGGCGATCTTCGAAAGTGCGGCCGCTTCCTTCATCATCGCGCTGTATTCGGTCGCGGTCACTTCGGCCGACACCGGTCCTTCGACGATCGAGCAGATTTCCTTGGTAACCTCGACGATGTCGCGGCCCGCCTTCAGGATCAATGACGGATTGGTGGTGACGCCGTCGAGCAGGCCGAGATCGTTCAGTTCCCGGATGTCCTTCACATCGGCGGTATCAACGAAAAATTTCATCGGAGTCTTCCTTTGGCACTCAGCCGTTTCGGGCGCATCTCCGCAGCAGGAAATTCCATGGCGGATATCGCGCGCGTTGAAACTCGGTTGGAACCGTGACAAACCCTGCTTTCTGCAAGGCAGCGGTTCGCTGCGAGTTTTCTTTAACTGAAAGCGGTGGCAAGGTCACGGCAAAATGACTCTTGATTCAACCGATTTATTCGGCCCCGTACTCGACCGCCGGGTGGTGCCCGTCCTGGTGCCCATGCCGGCGCCGAGGGCCTATTCCTACGCGGTGCCCGACGGCATGGCGGTCGAGCCGGGATCGATCGTGCAGGTGCCGCTCGGCCCCCGTTTCGTCGTCGGCGTCGTCTGGGACGGCGAAGACGACGGCGGCGTCGATCCGAAGAAGCTGAAGCAGATCGAGAAGGTCTTCGACTGCCCGCCGCTCGGCCCGGACATGCGCGCCTTTCTCGATTGGGTGGCCGCCTATACGCTGACGCCGCCTGGCCTCGTCGTCCGGATGGCGCTCCGGGCGCCGACCGCCTTCGATCCGGAGCCGATGGTGGAAGCCCTGCGCCTGACCGAGATGCGGCCGGAACGGATGACTGCGGCGCGCGAGCGCGTCCTCGCCACGGCGAGCGACGGGCTTTCCTGGACCCGCTCGGGGCTTGCCCATGCCGCCGGGGTCTCGTCCAGCGTCATCGACGGCCTGACGTCGCAGGGCGTGTTCGAAACCGTCTTCATGCCGCCGCCGCCCGTCGTCGCCGCGCCGGATCCAGCTTTCGCCGCGCCGCGCCTCGAAGGCCCCCAGAAGCAGGCGGCTGCGGATCTTCTGGCGGCTGTCGAGGAGCGGAAATTCTCGGTATCGCTGATCGACGGCATCACCGGTTCCGGCAAGACGGAGGTCTATTTCGAGGCGATAGCGGCGACGTTGCGCGCCGGCAAGCAGGTCCTGATCCTGCTGCCGGAGATCGCGCTGACCGCAAGCTTCCTCGAACGCTTCCAGGACCGCTTCGGCGCGAAGCCCGCGGAGTGGCACTCCGATCTCGCGCCGCGCATGCGGGAAAAGGTCTGGCGGCAGGTGACGACGGGCCAGGTGCGCGTCGTCGCCGGTGCCCGCTCGGCGCTGTTCCTGCCTTTCGAGGATCTCGGCCTCATCATCGTCGACGAGGAGCACGACCCCGCCTACAAGCAGGAGGACCGTGTCTTCTATAATGCGCGCGATATGGCCGTGGTGCGCGGGCGGATCGGCAACTTTCCGGTCGTGCTCGTCTCCGCCACGCCTTCGGTGGAGAGCCGGGTGAACGGCGAGGTGGGGCGTTACCGGCCGATCCATCTGCCCACCCGCTTCGGCGATGCGGCGCTCCCCGATCTCGGCATAGTCGACATGCGCCGCCATCCGCCGGAACGCGGCGGCTTTCTCTCGCCGGTGCTCGTGAACCAGATCGGCAAGACGATCGGCCGGCGCGAGCAGGCGCTCCTGTTCCTGAACCGGCGCGGCTACGCACCGCTGACGCTCTGCCGCGTATGCGGCCATCGCTTCCAATGCCCGGATTGCTCGAGCTGGCTGGTCGAGCACCGCTTCCGCGGCCAGATCCAGTGCCATCACTGCGGCTACTCTGAACGGACTCCGGAAGCCTGCCCGGAATGCGGCACGCTCGATCATCTCGTTGCCTGCGGCCCCGGGGTCGAGCGCATCGCCGAAGAGGTCGAGCGGCACTTTCCCGACGCGCGCACCATCGTGCTCTCCTCCGATCTGATGGGGGTCAAGCGGCTGCGGCTGGAGCTCGAGGCAATCGCCCGCGGGGAGGCGGACATCGTCATCGGCACGCAACTCGTCGCCAAGGGGCACAACTTCCCGAACATGACCCTGGTCGGCATCGTCGATGCGGATCTGGGTCTTGCCAATGGCGACCCGCGCGCTGCGGAACGGACGTTCCAGCTCCTTTCCCAGGTGACGGGACGTGCCGGACGGACGGGACTCAAAAGCCTCGGCCTTCTGCAGACCTATCAGCCGCAGCATCCGGTCATGCAGGCGATCGTGTCCGGCGATTCCGACGCTTTCTACGAACGCGAGATCCATGAGCGGGAAAGGGCGGTGCTGCCTCCTTTCGGCCGGCTCGCCTCGGTCATCGTTTCGGCCGATACGCGCGGCGATGCCGAGGGCCACGCCCGCGGACTGCGCAATGCCGCGCCGCGCGTCGACGGCATCGCGATCCTCGGACCGGCGGAAGCGCCGCTCGCGCTTATCCGCGGCCGGCATCGCTTCCGGCTTCTCGTCCACGGGCGGCGCAACAGCGACATGCAGTCCTTCGTCCGGGCTATGATCGCCGCCGGCCCCAAGGAGCGCGGATCGGTCAGCGTCCAGCTCGACATCGATCCGCAGAGTTTTTTGTGATCACTGCCGGAACTTCGTCCTTCGACCGATTCACATCCGGAAGGACATAGGCTAGACCTCTTCCACGCACTGCGTCGGATCGGCGCGCGGCGGAGGGTCCACAGCAACGGGCGGGGACGGCGATGGAGTTCTACATACCGACGGAAACCGGGGAGCTGCTGGCCTTTTGTGCGGCCGCGCTCGCGGCGCTGATCGGGCTCGTCATGCTCTTTGCGCCGCGCCTGACCTTTCGTGCCGCCGGGATCGGCATCGCCGAGGGGCGGCGGGGAGGACTGGCGGAGGCCCGCTCCACCATGGGCGGCATGCATCTGGGCCTGGGCCTCGGCGCCATCCTGCTTGCCCAGCCGATGGTCTATCTCGCCGTCGGCGCGGCTTTCGCGCTCGCGGCGTTCGGTCGCATCCTGTCGATCATGAGCGACAACGGCGCGACCCTCTTCAACTGGCTCGCGCTCCTGGTCCAGGCGGCGCTCGCGATCCTGCCGCTCGCCTATGTTTTCGGGCTGATCTGACCGCCGACAAGGGCCTGCGACACTATTTACGGCAAAATTCGGCCGAACCGGCCGGGTAATGCCGCATTCCTGCCGTTGGCGTGTTGCGAGTCCAAACATCCTATGCTAGACGAACCGCGAACTGCGGGGGAAGTGGGTCGACCGGCCTCGATATCCTGCGAGTTATTGCAGCAAATTCAAGATGTTAGGTCGACGGTTCGCCGGTCCTGACATTCCTGGATGATTTTGAGAGAAGCTTGTGCCCGTGGCAGACACATCCCAGCTCATTTCCGGTGTTGCAGAAAGATATGCCTCCTCGCTTTTCGAGCTTGCCCTTGACGCCGGGTCGATCGAAGCGGTCGGTGCCGATCTGACGCGCATCCAGGCGCTGATCGACGGCAGCGACGATCTGAAGCGGCTGATCGTAAGCCCGGTCTTTTCCGCCGACGACCAGTTCAAGGCGATTTCCGCCCTCGTCGAGAAGTTCGGCTTCTCCGGGTTGGTCGGCAACTTCCTGAAGGTCGTCGCGCGCAATCGCCGCCTCTTCGTGCTGCCGGGCATCATCAAGGCGTTCCGTCTGCTCGCTGCCCGCCACAAGGGCGAAATTACCGCCGACGTCACGTCGGCACATGCGCTGACGCTGGCGCAGGAAATCGAATTGAAGGCGGCGCTGAAAGGCGTCACCGGCAAAGACGTGGCGGTAAACGTCACCGTCGACCCGTCTATTCTTGGAGGTCTGATCGTCAAGGTCGGGTCCCGCCAGATTGACACCTCCCTTCGCACCAAACTCTCTACCCTTAAGCTTGCACTGAAAGAGGTCGGCTGATGGATATCCGCGCCGCGGAAATTTCCGCAATTCTTAAAGATCAGATCAAAAATTTCGGCCAGGAAGCGGAAGTTTCCGAAGTCGGCCAGGTGCTTTCCGTCGGTGACGGTATCGCCCGCGTCTACGGCCTCGACAACGTCCAGGCAGGCGAGATGGTCGAATTCCCGGGCGGAATTCGCGGCATGGCGCTGAACCTCGAAGCCGACAATGTCGGTGTGGTTATCTTCGGCTCGGACCGGGACATCAAGGAAGGCGACACGGTCAAGCGGACCGGCGCCATCGTGGACGTTCCCGTAGGTCCGGAGCTGCTCGGCCGCGTCGTGGACGCGCTCGGCAATCCGATCGACGGCAAGGGCCCGATCAATGCCAAGCAGCGCGCCCGCGTCGACGTCAAGGCGCCCGGCATCATTCCGCGCAAGTCGGTTCATGAGCCGATGTCGACCGGCCTCAAGGCCATCGACGCCCTCATCCCGGTCGGCCGCGGTCAGCGCGAGCTCGTCATCGGCGACCGCCAGACCGGCAAGACCGCGATCATTCTCGATACGATCCTCAACCAGAAAGCCATTCACGACAATGGCCCGGAAGGGGATAAGCTCTATTGCGTCTATGTCGCTATCGGCCAGAAGCGCTCGACCGTTGCCCAGTTCGTCAAGGTGCTCGAAGAGCGCGGCGCGCTGCAGTACTCGATCATCGTCGCTGCCACCGCTTCCGACCCGGCGCCGATGCAGTATCTGGCTCCCTTCGCCGGCTGCGCGATGGGCGAATATTTCCGCGACAACGGCAAGCACGCCCTGATCGGCTATGACGACCTTTCCAAGCAGGCCGTCGCCTACCGTCAGATGTCGCTGCTGCTGCGCCGTCCGCCGGGCCGTGAAGCCTATCCGGGGGACGTCTTCTACCTGCATTCGCGCCTCCTGGAACGCGCCGCCAAGCTCTCCGACGAGCGTGGTGCCGGCTCGCTGACGGCTCTGCCGGTCATCGAGACGCAGGGCAACGACGTGTCCGCGTTCATTCCGACCAACGTGATCTCGATCACCGACGGCCAGATCTTCCTTGAAACCGACCTGTTCTACCAGGGTATCCGCCCGGCCGTTAACGTCGGTCTGTCGGTTTCGCGCGTCGGCTCCTCCGCCCAGATCAAGGCGATGAAGCAGGTCGCCGGTTCGATCAAGGGCGAGCTCGCCCAGTACCGCGAAATGGCGGCCTTCGCACAGTTCGGCTCGGACCTCGATGCCGCGACGCAGCGTCTGCTCAACCGCGGTGCCCGCCTGACCGAACTCCTGAAGCAGCCGCAGTTCTCGCCGCTGAAGACGGAAGAGCAGGTCGCGGTCATCTTCGCCGGCGTCAACGGCTATCTCGACAAGCTGCCGGTCAGCGACGTCGGCAAGTTCGAGCACGGTCTCCTTTCCTACCTGCGTTCGGAAGGCAAGGCCGTTCTGGATACCATCCGTACGGAAAAGGCTATCTCGGACGACACCAAGGCCAAGCTGAAGGGCGCAATCGACAGCTTCGCCAAATCCTTCGCCTGAGCGGACCTCAACTAGGACGGACAACGGATGCCTTCACTTAAGGATCTGAAGAACCGGATCGCCTCCGTCAAGGCGACGCAGAAGATCACCAAGGCGATGAAGATGGTCGCCGCGGCGAAACTTCGGCGTGCGCAGGAGGCGGCCGAGGCCGCCCGGCCCTATTCGCAGCGCATGGCTGCCGTTCTCGCCAATATCGCCCAGGCGGTCGGTGCGGACGACAGCGCGCCGCGGCTGATGACGGGAACCGGCAGGGACGACACGCACCTGGTGATCGTGTGCACGGCCGAGCGCGGCCTTTGCGGCGGCTTCAACTCGCAGATCGCCCGCTTCGCCCGCGACCATGTGCGCAAGCTTCTGGCCCAGGGCAAGACGGTCAAGATCATCTGCGTCGGGAAGAAGGGCTTCGATATGCTTCGGCGCGACTTCGCGTCGCTGATCATCGACCGTGTCGACCTGCGTGAGGTCAAGAAGATCGGTTTTGAGAACGCGGACCGGATCGGCCACAAGGTCATCGAGCTCTTCGACAAGGGCGAGTTCGACGTCTGCACCCTGTTCTATTCCGAGTTCAAGTCCGTCATTTCGCAGATCCCGACCGCCCAGCAGCTCATCCCGGCATCGGCCGGCGAAGTGGCCGCTGCCGAAGGCGAGGGCGCATCGGCGATCTACGAATACGAGCCGGAAGCCGGAGCGATCCTGAGCGATCTCATTCCGCGCAATATCTCCGTGCAGATCTTCCGGGCCCTGCTCGAGAACGTCGCGGGTGAAATGGGCGCGAAGATGAGTGCCATGGACAATGCGACGCGCAATGCGGGTGAGATGATCGACAAGCTGACGCTCAGCTACAACCGTCAGCGGCAGGCGCAGATCACCAAGGAACTCATTGAAATCATCTCTGGCGCGGAAGCGCTCTAAGGTTACGAGAAGAGGGTAAGAATTATGGCTAAGGCAGCTACCCCGAAAGAAACCGCAGCGGCGAAGAAGCCGGCTGCTCCGAAGAAGGCAGCTTCCGCCAAGACAGTCGTTGCGGCTACGGGTGCTGTCGGCCGCGTGACGCAGGTCATCGGCGCCGTCGTCGACGTCGCATTCGAAGAAGGCCAGCTCCCGCAGATCCTGAACGCGCTGGAAACCGACAACAACGGCAACCGCCTCGTTCTCGAAGTTGCGCAGCATCTCGGCGAAAACTCCGTCCGCACGATCGCCATGGACTCGACCGAAGGTCTCGTTCGCGGCCAGAAGGTCGCCGACACGGGCGGCCCGATCGCGGTTCCGGTCGGCAAGGAAACGCTCGGCCGCATCATGAACGTCATCGGCGAGCCGGTCGACGAAGCCGGCCCGCTGAAGACTTCCGCCCGCCGCGCCATCCACCAGGAAGCGCCGGCCTATGTGGACCAGTCGACGGAAGCGCAGATTCTCGTCACCGGCATCAAGGTCGTCGACCTGCTCGCTCCCTATGCGAAGGGCGGCAAGATCGGCCTCTTCGGCGGCGCGGGCGTCGGCAAGACCGTGCTGATCATGGAACTGATCAACAACGTCGCCAAGGCGCACGGCGGTTACTCCGTCTTCGCAGGCGTCGGTGAACGGACCCGCGAAGGCAACGACCTCTATCACGAAATGATCGAGTCCGGCGTGAACAAGCATGGCGGCGGCGAAGGTTCCAAGGCCGCGCTCGTCTACGGCCAGATGAACGAGCCGCCGGGCGCCCGCGCACGCGTCGCGCTGACCGGCCTGACGGTCGCCGAACAGTTCCGTGACGAAGGCCAGGACGTTCTCTTCTTCGTCGACAACATCTTCCGCTTCACCCAGGCAGGCTCGGAAGTGTCGGCTCTGCTCGGCCGTATTCCTTCGGCCGTGGGCTATCAGCCGACGCTGGCAACCGACATGGGCCAGATGCAGGAGCGCATCACCACCACGACCAAGGGCTCGATCACCTCGGTTCAGGCGATTTACGTTCCGGCCGACGATTTGACCGACCCGGCACCGGCGACCTCGTTCGCGCACCTCGATGCGACGACGGTTCTGTCGCGCTCGATCGCCGAAAAGGGCATCTACCCGGCCGTGGATCCGCTCGACTCGACCTCGCGCATGCTGGACCCGATGATCGTCGGCGAAGAGCATTACGAAGTGTCGCGCAAGGTGCAGTCGACCCTGCAGCGCTACAAGGCCCTGCAGGACATCATCGCGATCCTGGGCATGGACGAGCTTTCCGAAGAGGACAAGATCGCCGTCGCCCGCGCCCGCAAGATCGAGCGTTTCCTGTCGCAGCCGTTCTTCGTCGCCGAAGTCTTCACCGGCTCGCCGGGCAAGCTGGTTGCGCTCGAAGACACGATCAAGGGCTTCAAGGGCCTCGTCAACGGCGAGTACGACCACCTGCCGGAAGCCGCCTTCTACATGGTCGGTTCCATCGAGGAAGCCGTCGAGAAGGCCAAGAAGCTGGCTGCCGAAGCCGCCTGATCTGCATCAGGAACCGTGGCGCGGAGTTTTCGCGCCACGGCTTTCATCCCGCCGCGGCAAATGATGGCGGAGAACGTGCACAGCCCGCCGACCAGCGGCGCGCTCACCAGAAGTGAATGGTCATGGCCGAAAGTTTCAATTTTGAGCTTGTTTCCCCCGAGCGTCTGCTTGTCTCGGAGAAGGTGACCGAAGTCGTCATTCCGGCGACCGAGGGCGAGATGACCGTGATGGCCAATCACGCGCCGACCATGACGACCATCAAGCCGGGCGTCGTCGCGGTGAAGACGGCTGCCGGCAAGACAGAACGTTACGCCGTCTTCGGCGGCTTTGCCGACATCCTGCCTTCCGGCTGCACGCTTTTGGCCGAATCCGCCGTCCATGTCGACGAGCTGGATCCCACGGTTCTCGAGAACCGCATCGAAGCGGCACGCGCCGAACTCGAAGGCGCCGGCGATGAGAAGAAGACCCGTCTGGAACAATTCATCGCCGAACTTACGAAGCTCGGGGAGATCGTGATCCCGGCCTGAAAGGGACATCCCGATAAGGGATAATGCCTAACGAACCCCGCCTCGAGCGGGGTTTTTCGTCTCCGGATATCGGTCTACTTGCGCTGAATATCCCTCTCTCCGTCCATTGCCGCCCCTCATCCCGCTGCCGCGACCTTCTCCCCGCAGGCGGGGAGAAGGGGCAAGCCGCGAACTCCCAGCCCTATCAGGTTTGCAGCTGCTCGCTTCGACGGAAAGAGAACAGGACGGCGCCGCGAGTCTCCTTCGCCCCGCTTGGGACGAGAAGGTGCCGGCAGGCGGATGAGGGGGCGCTTCAAGCAGGAATGAAAAATGCCCGGACGAGGTCCGGGCATTTCGATAAACAACTGAACTCGGGCTCAGCTCGCCGCGCGTTCCGTCTCGTGCTTCTGGGCGTAGTAGTGGCCGAAGCGGTTGGCGAGGAAGGTGTCGAGCGCGATGTCTTCCTGGCGGACGAAGCCCTTGGTAGGGATCTTGCCTTCCGCGAGCATGTCGAGAACGGCGCAGATGCTGCCGGCGGTGGTGATCTGGATGCCGCTCTGCATGCGTCCTGCAACGACGCCGCTATAGACCTTGTTGGCGTAGGTCTCCTGCACCAGGCGGCCTTCGCGGAAGCCCGAAACGGTAACGAAGATCACGACCACGTCCTGGGTGGTCGTCGGCAGGGCGTTTTCGAGGATGTCCTTCAGCACCTCGCGGCGATGACGCAGGCCGAGGTCGTTCAGGAGCGCCTTGAAGATCGCGGCATGGCCGGGATAACGGATCGTCTTGTAATTGAGCGTCCGAACCTTGCCTTTCAGCGTCTCGCAAAGCGTGCCGAGGCCGCCGGAGGTGTTGAAGGCCTCGTAGGTGACGCCGTCGAGCGAAAACTCCTCGCGCTCTTCCATGGCGGGAACTTCGATCAGCGAACCTTCGACGATCGCCTCGCAGGGCTCGATATATTCGTTGATGACGCCGTCGGTGCTCCAGGTGAGATTGTAGTTCAAAGCATTCGACGGGTATTGCGGCAGGGCGCCGACGCGCATGCGCACGCTTTCGAGCGTATCGAAATGCCGGCTGAGGTCGTTGGCGACGATGGAAATGAAGCCCGGTGCAAGGCCGCACTGCGGAATGAAGGCGGTCCTGGCCTCAGCGGCGATCGCCTTGACCTGCCGGGTCGATTCGACGTCTTCCGTCAGGTCGAGATAGTGGATTTCCGCCTCGGCTGCGGCTTCGGCGATCGCCACCGTCAGATGGAACGGCGCGGCGCTGAGCACGGCGAATTTGCCGGAGAGCAGGGCTACAAGCGCCTTTCTGTCGGCGATGTCGACGACCGCGGTCGAGACGGCGTCGTGCTTCTCGACCTGCTGCAACTGCTCGGCGCTGCGATCGGCGACGCAGACGCGGTAGTCGCCGCTATGGGCCAGCATGCGCGCGATGGTGGAGCCGATCTTGCCGGCACCGATGACGACGATGTCTTTCATTTTGTATCCCCGGGGTATGAGCCTCTTTCACCAGCATTGTCCCGCGGCCGTATATTGATTTGAAGCGTCGATATGGATAAATCGTCGGTCTATATTCGGCATTATGCCGATACAGGTCGACGATATGCATGTGACGGACAAGGACCGCGAACTCCTCGCCATACTGCGCGAGAACGCCCGCATGCCGACGGCGACGATCGCCCGCCGGCTGGGCCTGTCGCGCACCACCGTGCAGGCGCGCATCGAGCGGCTGGAGCGCGAGGGGGTGATAGCGGGCTATGGCGTGCGCCTCTCGGAAAACTATGAGAAGGGCCTCGTGCGCGCGCATGTTCTGATCACGATCGCACCGCGGGCGCTGAGCCGGGTCACGCCCGAGCTCGCCGCCATCCGCGAAATCCGCATGCTGCACTCGGTCAGCGGCAGCTTCGACCTGATCGCGGTCGTCGCTGCGGCTTCGATCAGCGAGCTGGACCTGTTGATCGACCGCATCGGCGAAATCGAGGGTGTCGAAAAGACCCTGTCGTCGATCATCCTTTCGACGCGCATCGACCGCTGATAGTCAGGTTCGCATCAATGGTCCGGGATTGCGCCCCGGCCGGCAGGCTGCCGCGCTGCCGCCTGCGGTTCTGCCCGAGCATCGGGCCGCGCCCAGGCGCTCGGGCCCCGGATAAAGGAAACGCTCGCTCCGTCGCCCGGGATCAGCCATTTTTCGCGGTCGAAATAGAGCTCGGCGATGCTCTTCGGCCGCGCGCGTGCGGCCTGATTGGCAAGGAAGTTGTAGCGGGGCGTGTCCCCCATCTCCCGTTTGAACTGGATACGACTGCCGAAGCGCTTGAGATCGAATTCCTGCAGGGCCTGGATCTTGAGAGTGATGCTTGCGCCCCCCGCCCAGCGGACCTCGCTCAAGAAGACGGATGCCGCCTTCGCAGCAGCGCTGGTGACGACCGGCGTGTCCCCGCTGTGCTCGATATTGAGTTTAACGCGGAAGGAGGTGATCTCCTCCTCGCCACGGCCCTTGACCAGGATGAAGATGGAAGAGCTCGGTTCCTGGCCGGGGCGGGCAAAGGGAACGAGCGATGAGCATTCCCAGCGGCCGCTCTCGGCGGATTTCCATTCGAGGTCGCGGAAGCCGGCCTCCCTCAGTCCCTCGCAAAGTGCCCTCGGGTCGCTGCGGATCTGACGGATGAATTGCTGTTCCGGCGTTGCAAGATCCGCGAAGATGTGGGCGGGCAGGAGTGCCTTTGGCGGTTCGGGCTTTTTACGTGGACCGCGGGCAGCCTCCGGCGGCCGCTCCGTTTGCGGCGGCGTCATCGCGAACCCCAGACCGGCAAGCAGCTGCTTCAGGTGGCGCTGCTCGTTGGCCAGGAGCACGGTCGCGGCGATCGCCGTGAAGATGAGCCCCACGGCGACGAAGAAGAAAGCGATGCCGGAACGGCCTTGCTGTTTCCTCTCCATCTTGCGTCGTTGCTCCGCCACGGAGATCACGGCATTACACCGGACCGCTCCAAACCTTCAGTCGTGGCGCACCATAAGGGATCATGGCGCCGGCGTCCAAACTCCTGAGCGAGGCCCCTCCCCAACCCCTCCCCACAAGGGGGAGGAGGGGCTTAAACTGTGGGTGCCGCAAGGGAGCCCCTCCCCCTTGTGGCCCTTGTGGGGAGGGGTTGGGGAGGGGGCTTACGTCTATTCCACGCTTGTCCGCTGCGCCTCGGCACGCGCAATCTTCCAGGTGGAATAGGCGAAGGCGAGCAGGAACATCGCCGTCATCAGAAGGACGATGGTGGGTGCCGGTGCGCTGTCGATGAAGAAGGAGAGATAGACGCCGCAGAAGGAGGCGGCGACGGCGACCATCACCGCGACCGCCAGCATGGCGCCGAATGTCCGCGTGACGAGATAGGCGATCGCGCCGGGGGCAATGAGCATGGCGATGGCCAGGATCAGCCCGACCGCCTTGAGCGCACCGACGATCGTCAGCGACAGGATCGCGAGCAGTCCGTAATGCAGCCAGCCGACCCTCAGACCGATGGCGCGCGCCTGAGCCGGATCGAAGGCGTGGAGCAGCAGGTCGCGCCATTTCAAGCCGAGAATGCCGGCGGCGAAAAGCGCGATGAGGCCCGTCTCCAGAATGTCGCCCCAGCCGATGCCTAGCATGTCGCCGAAAAGGATGTGATCGAGATGCACGTCGCTCTGGATCTTGGTGTAGAGCACAAGGCCAAGGCCGAACATGCCGGAAAAGACGACGCCCATCACCGTGTCCTGCTTGATGCGGCTGTTTTCCTTCAGGTAGCCGGTCAGAAGCGCGCAGCACATGCCGGCCGTAAAGGCGCCGACGGCGAGCGGCAGGCCGACGATGTAGGAAACGACGACGCCGGGGAAGACCGCATGCGAGATCGCGTCGCCCATCAGCGACCAGCCCTTGAGGACCAGGAAGCAGGAGAGCATCGCCGTCGGAATCGCAACCAGGACCGAGATCAGCAGCGCATTGCGCATGAACTCGAACTCGAAGACGGCAAGGAGCATGTCGAGCGAAGGCATCATGCGGTCTCCAGAGCCTCGGATGCGCGGCGGCGGGCGGCGAGCAGCCCGTGTTTCGGGGCAAGTACGAAGGCGAACAGGAAGATCGCGGTCTGCAGCACGATGATGATGCCGCCGGTTGCGCCGTCGAGGAAGTAGCTCGCATAGGCGCCGACGAAGCTCGTCAGGGCCCCGATCGCGATGCTGATCACGATCAGCCGCGGAAAACGGTCGGTCAGGAGATAGGCGGTCGCGCCGGGGGTGACGACCATGGCGACGACCAGGAAGGCGCCGACCGTCTGCAGCGCCGCCACCGTCGAGGCCGAGAGCAGCGTGAAGAAGAGCACCTTCAGAAAGGTGGTGTTGATGCCGATGGAGCGGGCGTGGCTTTCGTCGAAGAAGGTCACCATCAGGTCCTTCCACTTGGCGGACAGGATCATGAGTGAGACGACGCCGATGATGGCGAGCTGCAACGTGTCGGCCGGGGTGATGGCGAGGATATTGCCGAGCACGATCGTCTGAATGTTCACCGAGGTCGGCGACAGAGAGACCATGAACAGGCCGAGGCCGAAGAAGGAGGTGAAGATCAAACCGATGATCGTGTCCTCCTTCAGCCGCGTGCGCTGGTTGAGGAACAGCATGGCACCGGCGGCAAGGGCACCGGAAAAGAAGGCGCCGAGCGAGAAGGGAAGCCCGAGCATATAGGCCCCGGCGACGCCCGGCACGATCGAGTGGGAGAGCGCATCGCCGATCAGCGACCAGCCCTTCAGCATGAGATAGGCCGAAAGAAACGCGCAGACCGCGCCCACCAGCGCGCTTACCCACATGGCATTCACCATGTAGCTATAGGCGAACGGCTCGATGAGCGTGGCGATCATTCGGAGTCCGCCTCGGATTCCGATTCCGGTTTGGCCGGCTGCGCAACCATGCGGTCGCGGGCGCCATACATGACGAGCGGACGCTCGTCGTCGCTGATGACCGAGAGCTGGCGTGGATCGGCATCGTCATGGAGGTTCTCTCCGCCGAGCACGAAGTGACGCAGGACGCCCCCGAAGGCGAGCTCCAGGTTTTCGCGGGTGAAGGTGGTTTCCGTGGGACCGTAGGCGAGCACCGTATTTTTCAGAAGGATGGTGCGGTCGCAGAATTCCGGCACGCTTCCGAGATTATGGGTGGAGACGAGCATCACACGGCCTTCTTCGCGAAGCGCGACGAGCAGGCGGATGATCGCGTCCTCCGTTTTCACGTCGACCCCGGTGAAAGGCTCGTCGAGCAGGATGACGCGGCCGTTCTGGGCAAGCGCCCGGGCCAGGAAGACCCGCTTCTTCTGACCGCCGGAAAGCTCGCCGATCTGGCGCTTGCGGAACTCGCTCATGCCGACCCGCGCCAGCGCCGTCTCGACCGCCTCGTGATCGGCCTTTTTCGGGATGCGCAGCATGTTCATATGGCCGTAACGGCCCATCATCACCACGTCTTCGACGAGGACGGGAAAATTCCAGTCGACCTCTTCGGCCTGCGGGACATAGGCGACGAGGTTCTGTCTCAGTGCCTGCGGCACGGTGAGGCCCAGGATCGAAATGTCGCCCTTGGCCAGCCGGACGAAGCCCATGATAGCTTTGAACAGCGTCGACTTGCCGCTGCCGTTGACGCCGACAAGGGCCGCGATGGTGCCCGTCGGGATTTCGAAGGAGGCGTCGCGCAGCGCCCGGTGGCCGTTGCGGTAGGTCACCGTAGCGCCGCTGACGCGAATGCCGCCATCCTCCTCTTGCGGAGCTGCTCCCGGATAGGCGCGGGCCTTTTCCTGAAGGTTCATTGCGACAAGCCTTTCGCGATCGTTTCCGATGTAACGCGCAGCAGATCGATATAGGTCGGAACGGGGCCGTCGGCCTCGCTCAAGGAGTCGACATAGAGCACGCCCCCGTATTTTGCACCCGTCTCCCGCGCGACCTGCTCGGCGGGGTCGGGCGAAATGGTGCTTTCGGAAAAGACTACGGGTATCCGATTGGCCCGAACCACGTCGATCACCTTGCGCACCTGCTGCGGCGTGCCTTGCTGGTCGGCATTGATCGGCCAAAGATAAAGCTCCTTCATGCCGAAATCGCGGGCGAGATAGCTGAATGCGCCCTCGCTCGAAACGAGCCATCGCCTTTCCGCCGGTATCCTTTCGAGCTCGGTGCGGATGGGTGCGACCGCCGCCTCGATCTTCTTCTTGTAGGCCTCGGCATTTGCCTTGTAGACCTCGGCATTCGGGGGATCGTGTTGCACGAAGGCGTCGCGGATATTGTCGACATAGATCAGCGCGGCCGAAGGCGACATCCAGGCATGCGGGTTGGGTTTGCCGGTATAGGGCCCCTCGGCGATGCCCATCGGCTCGACGCCTTCGGAGACGACGACGCCGGGAACGCCGTCGAAGTTCTGGAAGAACCTTTCGAACCAGAGCTCGAGGTTCAGCCCGTTCCACAGAATGAGGTCGGCATCATGCGCCTTGAGGATATCGCGGGGCGTCGGCTGGTAATTGTGGATCTCGGCGCCCGGCTTGGTGATCGATTCGACCACCGCGGCATCGCCCGCGACGTTCTGCGCCATATCGGCGATGACCGTGAAGGTGGTGACGGCCTTGAGCTTTTCCGCCGCCCGGGCCGCCGCCGGCATGAGCGATAGAGCAGCCATCGCCGCTGCTGCCGCCACGATCATGCGCCTCGTTGGATGGATCATCCGGCTCTCCTCTTTGCGAACCATAATATGGGTAGGCGAATGGTCTGCATAAGTCAATGCAAATGAGAAGCATTTGCAACTAGCTATTTCCAAAAGGTGTCCCCTTGGCTAGTGTCGCGGGATGAGCCAGAGCAAGAATCGGATCGAGGAACTGGAAGGAATCCTGCGGGAAGGCGGCGTCCGCGTGACGCGCCAACGCGCCGCGATTCTGAAGATCCTGGCCGAGGCCGAAGACCACCCGGATGCCAGCGAACTTCACCGGCGCGCGAAGGAAATCGACGCGACCGTGTCGCTCTCGACCGTCTATCGGACTCTTTCCGCACTGGAGCAGCAAGGGGTGGTGCAGCGGCATGCCTTCGAGAACGCGACTGCCCGCTTCGAGACGGCGGATGCGCCCCACCACGATCACCTGATCGATATCGAAACGGGTGCGGTGATCGAGTTCCGCTCCGACAAGATCGAGCAGCTGCAGGCGGAGATCGCTGCCGAACTCGGCTATGACCTGGTGCGCCACCGGCTGGAGCTCTATTGCCGGAAGCGCAAGGACTGAGCGAAATTACCCTCCGACAGTGGCAACCCTGGGCCGCGTAGGCATGGTCATGGCGGCGACGCCGGCGATGACGCAGCCGAGGCCGAGCCATGCAGTGGTCGAAAGCGTTTCCCCGAGAAATACCACTCCGATCGCAACGCCGATCGGCACGCGCACATAGGCCTGTGCCGTCGCGCCGACGGAACCGAGCGTGTGGATCAGGCGGAAATAGATGACGAAGGCGAGCGCGGTCGAGAAGACGGACAGGCAGAGGAGCGCAATCAGCGATTCCGGCGAGGGATCGAGCGTCCAGGGTCGATCGACGACGAGGCTCGCCGGGATGAGCAGGGCCGCACCCGCGAGAAGCGATCCGCAAGCGGGCATCATCGGATCGAGCCCCCTGAAGCCCTTCCCGAATATCGCCGCGCCGGCATAGCAGACCGTCGCAAGAACAACCGCAAGCTGCGGGATGAGCTGATCTCCGATGCCGCGGAAGGCCTCAAGACCGATGATCAGCCCGATTCCGGCGATGCCTGCAAGGACGCCCAGGAACTTGCGGGCGGTAACTGGCTCGTGCCGGGTGATCAGCGCCGTCAGGAGAAAGGCGAAGATCGGCGTCGTGGAGTTGAGGATGGCCGCGACGCCGGCATCGGTCGTGCGCTCCGACCAGGCGATCAGGGTGAAGGGAACGACGCTGTTCAAGCAGGCCTGGAACAGGAACCGCCGCCACATCGCCCCGTCGCGCGGCAATGTCAGGCCGCGCCACGCGATCAGCGCCAGAAGAACCGTGCCGGCAATCAGCGTTCGCGCGGCGATCAGCGTAACCGGGGGAATGGTTTCGACGCCGATCTTGATGAAGGTGTAGGAGGCGCCCCAGAGCGTTGCGAGGGCGACAAGCAGAAGCAGTTCGAGAGCGAGACGTGGCCTGTCCATGAATGTGGTCCTTGTGAATCGTTGTTCATCGGACCATTCCTAGTGTCCGGAGCCACGGCGATGCTTCGGTGCCGATCGAAGTGTGGCGCATTACCCCGCGGGCTTTTGCCCGCGGGGTAATGCGGATCAATGGCCGTCTGCCAGCCGCGCGGCCTCGACGCATGCGGAACGCTCGATGCTGAGGCCGTTGAAGAAGGCATTGAGCACGACGGCCGAGACCGCGGCCAGCACTATGCCGGACTCGATGATGGGATGGATCGCGTGCGGCATCCACATCAGGAAGTTGGGGGCGATCATCGGAATGAGGCCGAAGCCGACGGAGACGGCGACCACGAACAGGTTGTTGCGCGAGGACTTGAAGTCGACCGTCGAGAGAATCCTGACGCCGGTTGCCGCCACCATGCCGAACATCACGAGCCCCGCACCGCCGAGAACGAAGGTCGGAACCGCCTCGACCAGCGCGCCCATCTTCGGGATAACGCCGAGCAGGATCATGATGACTCCGCCCATCACGCAGACGTAGCGGCTCTTGACGCCGGTGACGCCGACGAGGCCGACATTCTGCGAGAAGCTCGTATAGGGGAATGTGTTGAAGAGACCGCCGATGATGGTGCCGAGACCGTCCACCCGAAGTCCGGCGGTCAATTGCTGCTGCTTGACCTCGCGGTTCGTCATCTCGCCGAGTGCCAGGAACATGCCGGTCGATTCGATCATCACGACGATCATGACGAGCGACATGGTGGCGATCAGCACCGGATCGAAGATCGGCATGCCGAAGCGCAAGGGCGTCACGACGGCGAACCAGCCGGCGCTCGCCACCCGATCGAAATGCATCATGCCGAGCAGGGCTGCCGCGACGCATCCGATCACGATGCCGATCAGAACCGCGATGTTGCTGATGAGCCCCTTGCCGAAACGGGCCACCACGAGAATGGAGACCAGCACGAAGGCGGCAAGCGCCACATGGCCCGGTTCGGCATAGATCGGGTTCGGAACCGTGGCGCCGAGGACCAGCCCATCCGGCACGGCCGGACCGCCGGTTGCGGCGAGCTGCTTCAAGCCGGCCAGCCACTGTGCGTGGGCCGGATCGACGAGTTTCGGCGCCGTCGGACCGAAGGGATTGCCGAATATCCAGTTGACGCCGACGCGCATCAGGGTCACCCCGATGACGAGAATGATGGTGCCGGTGACGACGGGCGGGAAGAACTTCAACAGGCGTCCCATGATGGGCGCGATGAGAAGCGCGACGAGGCCGGCGCCGATGATCGCGCCGAAGATCGTCCGTGCCCCGTCGATCCCGGGCGTCATGGCGGCCATGGAGACCATCGGGCCGACGGCGGCAAAGGTGACGCCCATCATCACGGGAAGGCGGATGCCTATGCCCCTGGTCAGCCCCAGCGACTGGATGATGGTGACGATGCCGCAGACGAACAGGTCCGCCGAGATCAGGAAGGCGACGTCTTCCGGGCTCAGCTGCAGCGCCCGGCCGACGATCAGGGGCACCGCGACGGCGCCGCCATACATGACAAGAACATGCTGTATCCCGAGCGTCGCAAGCCTGCCGATCGGCAGGCGCTCGTCCACGGGATGTATGCTGGATGCGTCGTTCATGGTTCCTCCTCCATCGCCGCGACCGTCCGTTCCCGTCCTCCAACGGGGGAGGGGAACTTTTCGTGCGGCGGGAGCATGCCGCAAGGGTGCAGGAAGTGCAAACACTTTCGGGTTTTTCGAGGGTAATCGGGCGCATCGGGGGCGATCCGGACGAGCATGCGCCCGGATCGCGTTTTCGCCGGTTCAGCGGAACGGATTGCCGTGTGTCAATGCGCTTCCGCGGCAAGCACGGGCACTTCCGTGCCGTTGGCGTCGTAGAGCTTGCCGTTGAGGAAATAGTCGCCGTCGTGCAGCCGCGCGATGTCCTGATAGCGCAGCGTCCGCTCCGTGCCGGCGACGAACACCGATTGCTGGTCCGAGTTCCCGGCGGTCATATGGTTGAAGATCAGGTTGAGGCTGATCGCCATCAGCGCGGCGGAGCTGATACCGGAATGGAAGATCGTCTCGACCCAGGCCGGGAAATGCTCGTAGAAGGTCGGCGAGGCGATCGGAATCATGCCGAAGCCGATCGAGGTCGCGACGATGACCAGGTTCATGTTGTTGGCGTAGTCCACCTTCGACAGGGTGCGGATGCCGCTCGCCGCGACCGTGCCGAAGAGCACGATGCCGGCGCCGCCGAGCACGGAACTCGGAACCGCCGCGACGATGCGGCCCATGACAGGCAGAAGACCGAGCGTGACGAGAAACAGGCCGCCGGTTGCAACGACATAGCGGCTCTTGACCCCGGTGACCGCCACCAGCCCGACATTCTGGGCAAAGGCGCTCTGGGTGAAGGAGCCGAAGATCGGTGCGAGCAGGCTCGACAGCATGTCGGCCCTGAGGCCGTCGCCGAGCCGGCGCGAATCCACTTTCGTCTCGATGATTTCGCCGACCGCCAGAATGTCCGCCGAAGGCTCGACCAGCGTCACCATGATGACGATGAACATCGAAGCGATCGCCGCGACTTCGAAGGTCGGATAGCCGAAGTGGAAGACCAGCGGAAGCGCGAAGAAAGGCCCTTCGGTCACCTGCGAGAAATCAGCCATGCCGGCGAAATAGGCTATCACCGTACCGATGATCAGGGCGAGCAGGATCGAGAGCCGCGAGATCGCGGCGCTTCCGAGCTTGCTGAGCAGGAGCACGATGACGAGCGTGACCGCTGCAAGCTGGATATTGGCGGGGCTGCCGAAATCAGGCGCACTGCTGTTGCCGCCCATGGCCCAGCGCGCGGCAACGGGCATCAGCGTCAGTCCTATGGTGGTGATCACGATGCCGGTGACGAGCGGCGGAAAAAAGCGGGTGATCCGCGAGAATATGGGCGTTATCAGCAGGCCGATCAGCGAGGCGGCAATGACGGCGCCGAGCACCGACTGAAGCCCCCCATTGCCGGAAATGGCGATCATCGTCGCCACGCCGGAAAAGGAAACGCCCTGGACCAGCGGCAACTGGCTTCCGAAGAAGGGCAGGCCCATGGTTTGCAAAATGGTGGCGAGGCCGCCGGCAAACAGGGATGCCGTGATGAGCAGGCCGATGTCGCCGGAGCCGAGGCCTGCGGCCTGGCCCAGTATCAGGGGCACGGCGACGATGCCTCCATACATCGTCAGTACGTGCTGCAGGCCATAGGCCAGATTGGCGCCGATGCCGAGCTTCTCATCCTCCGGGCGCGTTGGTGATACGGTTTCCTCTGCACTGTTTGCCAAGGTAATCTCCTCCAATACCTTTGCATGTCATCCACTTCCTACGAAGAAGGTGGCAAATAATGGCAGCGGCGATGGGGCGCTGCCTTACCGAAATTGGGGAAACAGTTTTCGCCTGGCGGGCGGTAATGCTGCGGTGGTCGCAGCGGCGAGCGCGGGGTGACACCCGATTCGAAGCGAAAAAACCGGGGCCGTTTCCAGCCCCGGTGCAGCATCTCCCCTGAAGAACGCCGCCGACGGATCGGCGGCGTCTATCGATCAGTTCGTCTGCCAGCTCTTGACCAGCTCGTCATAATTGACGGTGGTCGGCTTTTCCTTCTCGTTCTCGACCTTGAGCTGCGGTGCGAGGTTGCCGGCCTTCACGGCTTCCGCGTTCCAATATTCGAGGTCGTGCTCTTCGGCGAGCTTCGGACCGATGTCGCCCTGGACTCCCGCACGTTCCAGGCGCTGCAGCACCTTTTCCTGCTCGGCGCAGAGCGAGTCCATCGCTTCCTGGGCGGTCTTCGCGCCGGAGGAAGCGTCGCCGATCGCCTGCCACCAGAGCTGTGCCAGCTTCGGATAGTCGGGCACGTTCGTTCCGGTCGGCGACCACTGCAGGCGGGCCGGCGAACGGTAGAACTCGATCAGGCCGCCGAGCTTCGGGGCGCGTTCGGTGAAGCTCTGATGGTCGAGCGTCGACTGGCGGATGAAGGTGAGGCCGACATGGCTCTTCTTCACGTCCACCGTCTTGGAGGTTACGAACTGCGCGTAGAGCCACGCAGCCTTGGCCCTGTCGTCCGGCGTCGACTTCAGAAGAGTCCAGGACCCGGCGTCCTGGTAGCCGAGCTTCATGCCGTCCTTCCAGTAGACGCCGTGCGGGCTCGGGGCAAAACGCCACTTCGGTGTGCCGTCCTCGTTCACGACCGGCAGGCCTTCCTTCACGAAGTCGGCGGTGAAGGCCGTATAGGTGAACATCTGCTGGGCGACCTCGCCCTGCGACGGTACCGGGCCGGATTCCGAGAAGGTCATGCCCTGGGCAGCAGCCGGCGCATAGGCCTTCATCCAGTCGAGATATTTCTGGATGGCGTAGACCGAGGCCGGGCCGTTGGTGTCGCCGCCGCGCGCGACGCAGGATCCGACGGGCCGCGAGTTCTCGTCGACCTTGATGCCCCACTCGTCGACCGGCTTGCCGTTCGGGATGCCCTTGTCGCCGTTGCCGGCCATCGACAGCCAGGCATCGGTGAAGCGCCAGCCGAGCGACGGGTCCTTCTTGCCGTAGTCCATGTGGCCATAGACCTTCTTGCCGTCGATCTCGCGGCCGGTGAAGAACTCGGCGATGTCCTCATAGGCCGACCAGTTGACCGGAACGCCGAGTTCGTAGCCGTACTTCGCCTTGAAGTCCGCCTTGTTCTTCTCGTCGTTGAACCAGTCGTAGCGGAACCAGTAGAGGTTCGCGAACTGCTGGTCGGGAAGCTGGTAGAGTTTGCCGTCCGGAGCGGTGGTGAAGGATTTGCCGATGAAGTCGTCGATGTCGAGGTTGGGGTTGGTGACGTCCTTGCCCTCGTTCGCCATGAAGTCGGTCAGGCTGCGCGCCTGCTGGTAGCGCCAGTGCGTGCCGATCAGGTCAGAGTCGTTGATATAGGCGTCATAGACGTTCTCGCCCGACTGCATCTGCGTCTGCAGTTTTTCGACGACGTCGCCTTCGCCGATCAGGTCGTGGGTGATCTTGATGCCGGTGATCGCGGTGAAAGCCGGGGCCAGCACCTTCGATTCATATTCATGCGTGGTGATCGTTTCGGAAACGACCTTGATCTCCATGCCGGCAAAGGGCTTTGCCGCATCGACGAACCATTGCATTTCCGCTTCCTGGGCAGCGCGGTCGAGCGAGGACATGTCGCCGACTTCCTTGTCCAGGAACTGCTTTGCCTCGTCCATCCCGGCAAATGCCGAGCCGGTAAATGCCAGCAGCATAGCCGCCGTCGTTGTCAAAAGGTGCCTTCGCATTAAATCCTCCCTTGGGTTTTGCGATTGCGTTCACTTGCAGTTTCAAAGGGCGCCCGCGGTGAGCGCCCTTCGTTTGGTTCCTCAGACGTAGCGGAAGACGCCGACCGCATAGATCACCGACAGGGCGACCGCCCACCAGAGATTTGCGCCGACCAGCCCCAGCCAGGCGAGGTGAATGAATGCGCTTCCGAGCAGCGAGACGAAGAGCCGGTCGCCGCGGGTCGTCTCGAAGCGCAGGATGCCGACGCGCGGGTTTCCGCCCGGCCGGGCATATTCCCAGACGGCCATCAGCGACAGGAGCGCGAAGATCGTCAGAAAGAACATGGCGGTCGGGAAAGACCAGGCCATCCAGCCGCCGGGGATCAGCGGGGCGAACCAGTCGGTCTTGCCGTCCTTGGCCGGCAGAACGGAAAAAAGCAGGCCGGCTGCGGTGAGATAGACGACGAGCACGGCGGCAAGCGCGACGGGCCAGCGGTTCTTGCGAGTGGCGATGGTTGCCATCAGACCCTCCCCAGGGCGAAGCCCTTGGCGATGTAATTGCGAACGAAATAGATGACGAGCGCACCGGGGATGATCGTCAGCACGCCGGCGGCGGCGAGCACGCCCCAGTCGAGACCGGAAGCGGAGACCGTGCGCGTCATCGTCGCGGCGATCGGCTTGGCGTCGGTCGTCGTCAGGGTGCGGGCGATCAGCAGCTCGACCCACGAGAACATGAAGCAGAAGAAGGCTGCCACGCCGATGCCGGACGCGATCAGGGGTAGGAAGATCTTCACGAAGAAGCGCGGGAAGGAGTAGCCGTCGATATAGGCGGTCTCGTCGATCTCCTTCGGCACGCCGGACATGAAGCCTTCCAGGATCCAGACGGCGAGCGGCACGTTGAACAGGCAATGCGCGATCGCCACCGCGATGTGCGTGTCGATGAGACCGAAGGCGGAATAGAGCTGGAAGAAGGGCAGCGCGAAAACCGCCGGCGGCGCCATCCGGTTGGTGAGCAGCCAGAAGAACAGGTGCTTGTCGCCGAGAAAGCGGTAGCGTGAAAAGGCGTAGGCTGCCGGCAGCGCCACCGTCACGGAGATCAGCGTGTTCAGGACGACATAGGTGATCGAGTTGATGTAGCCGTTGTACCAGGAGGGATCGGTAAAGATCACCGCATAGTTCCGAAGCGTCGGATTCTGCGGCCACAGCGAGAAGGTGCTGAGGATCTCGCTCGTCTCCTTGAAGCTCATATTGACGAGCCAGTAGATCGGCAGGAGCAGGAAGACGATGTAGATCGTCGGCACCAGCCAGGAGAGGCGCTGCGAAAGTGGTTGCTTGTTGGTCATCATGATGTCTCCTCCCTCCTTTCTCAGCCTTGCGCGTCGCTCGTGGTCATCACCGTGTAGAAGATCCACGACAGGAGCAGGATGATGAGGAAGTAGATGATCGAGAGGGCTGCGGCCGGACCGAGGTCGAACTGGCCGATCGCCGTCTTGACGAGATCGATCGACAGGAAGGTCGTCGAATTGCCCGGGCCGCCGCCGGTCACGACGAAGGGTTCCGTATAGATCATGAAGCTGTCCATGAAGCGCAGCAGGAAGGCGATCAGGAGCACGCGCTTCATCTTCGGAAGCTGGATGTAGCGGAAGACCGACCAGCGCGAGGCGCCGTCGATCTTGGCGGCCTGGTAGTAGGCGTCCGGGATCGAGACGAGGCCGGCATAGCAGAGCAGCACGACGAGGCTCGTCCAGTGCCAGACGTCCATGACGATCAGCGTGACCCAGGCGTCGAGCGGATTCTGCACGTAATTATAGTTGATGCCGAGCGAGGCGAGCGTGCGCCCGAGCAGGCCGATGTCGACGCGGCCGAAGACCTGCCAGATGGTGCCGACGACGTTCCACGGAATGAGCAGCGGCAGCGCCATCAGAACGAGGCAGATCGGCACGCCGATGCCTCTCTTCGGCATGTTGAGCGCGATGACGATGCCGAGCGGGATCTCGATCGCCAGAATGATCGCCGAGAAGATCAGGTTGCGGGTGAGCGCATCCCAGAAGCGGTCGGATTCGAGCACGTCCAGGAACCAGTCGGTGCCGGCCCAGAAGAACTCGTTATTGCCGAATGTGTCCTGGACCGAATAGTTGACGACGGTCATCAGCGGGATCACCGCCGAGAAGGCGACGAGCACCAGCACCGGCAGGACCATGAACCAGGCCTTGTTGTTCCAGGTCTTTTCCATGTCAGGCCTCCCCGCCGACGCGCCAGGAATCGGCGTAGATGTTGATTGCCTTCGGATCGAAGGTGACACGCGGCTCGGCGGGGATCTCGCCGTCCTCGTCGACGATGATCGAGATCGGCCGGTCGGCGAAGCGGGCGCGCACGACCTTATGGCGGCCGATATCCTCGACCTTCGTGACGGCGACCGGCATGCCTTCGCGGCCGAGGGAAATGAATTCCGGACGGATGCCGAGTTCGATCCTGGCGCCGGCCTTGATCTGCGGCTGGAAATTGAGCGCGATCCTCTGGTCGCCGACGGCTGCCGTGTTGCCGGCGATCTCGGCCGGCAGCACGTTCATGCCGGGAGAGCCGATGAAATAACCGACGAAGGTGTGGCGCGGCCGCTCGAAAAGCTCGGCCGGCGTGCCGATCTGGACGATCTGGCCGTCATACATGACGACGACCTTGTCGGCGAAGGTGAGCGCCTCGGTCTGGTCGTGCGTCACATAGACCATGGTGAAGCCGAACTGCTTGTGCAGCCGCTTGATCTGCGAGCGCAGGACCCATTTCATTTCCGGATCGATGACGGTCAGCGGCTCGTCGAAGAGGATGGCGCTGACGTCCGAGCGCACGAGGCCGCGGCCGAGCGAAATCTTCTGCTTCTGGTCGGCGGTCAGCCCGCGCGCGGTCTTCTTGGCCCAGCTGCCGAGCCCGGTCATCTCTAGGATTTCCTTGACGCGGCGGTCGACCTCGGTTTCGGGCACATGCCGGTTGCGCAGCGGGAAGGCGAGATTGTCGTAGACGGTCATCGTGTCGTAGATGACAGGGAACTGGAACACCTGGGCGATGTTGCGCTGCTGCGTCGTCAGATGCGTGACGTCGGTTCCATCGAAAAGGATGCGACCCTCGGAAGGGTTGATCAGCCCCGAAATGATGTTGAGCAGCGTGGTCTTGCCGCAGCCGGAAGGGCCGAGCAGCGCATAGGCGCCGCCGTCGTTCCATTCGTGATGGACCTCTCTCAGGGCGTAATCGGACTCCGACTTCGGCCTGGCGCCGTAGGCGTGGCGGATATGTTCGAGATTGATGCGTGCCATGGTTTCCTCCCCGACGCCTTTTCTCAGGCCATCCCGCCGACAGCCCTGCCGTCCGGCCCGAAAGCCATGAGGTGGCGGGTATCGACGAAGACCTTTAGCATTGCGTCCGGTTCGATCTCGTGAATGCCGGGTGCGAGCATGACCCAGCGGGCGCCCGCGAAGGCGACGTGAATGAAACTTTCGGATCCGGTGATCTCCGAGATCGCCGTTTTTACGGTCAGCGGCTCGTCGCTGCCGTCCGGCTGGCCGAAAGAAAGGTGATGCGGCTGGAAGGCCACCGTGCAAGGACCGTCGGCGAGGGAGCGAAGATGGGAGGGAACGGCGAGCACCGGCTTACCTTCAAGCACGAACTGCGACCCCGTCTTCAGCAGGCCGATGGTGTTCAGCGGCGGATCGGCAAATGTGCGGGCCGTGACGATGTCGACCGGGCGGCGATAGACGTCGATGGTGCGGCCGAACTGGGTGATCCTTCCCTCGCTCAGGGTGGCGGTATTGCCGCCGAGCAAAAGCGCTTCCGACGGCTCTGTCGTCGCGTAGACGAAGATCGCGCCGGATGCGGCGAAGATCTTCGGCAGTTCCTCGCGCAGTTCCTCCCGCAGCTTGTAGTCGAGATTGGCAAGCGGCTCGTCGAGCAGCACCAGATCGGCATTCTTGACGATGGCGCGGGCGAGCGCGGTGCGCTGCTGCTGACCGCCGGACAGGTTGAGCGGCGTGCGGTCGAGATAGGGCGTGAGCTTCAGGAGTTCCGCCGCCTTGCGCACTTCGCGGTCGACGGTGGCGCCGTCGGCGCGCTTGATCCGCATCGGCGAGGCGATGTTCTCGTACACCGTCATCGCCGGATAGTTGATGAACTGCTGATAGACCATGGCAACCGAGCGCTTCTGAACCGGAACGCCGGTAACGTCGGCACCGTCGAAAAAGATCGAACCGGAGGCGGGCTTGTCGAGACCTGCCATCAGCCGCATCAGCGACGTCTTGCCGGAGAGCGTCGGGCCGAGCAGCACGTTGAGCGTCCCCCTCTCCAGCACAAGGTCGGTCGGGTGGATGTGCGTCTCTCCACCCACGACCTTGGATATCTTCTTCATTTCAAGCATTGAATTCTCCACCCCAACGGCAGTTCAGCCGTGGTACCTCAGGCGGCCGCGTTGACCGCGCCCCGCATATATTCCTCCAGTTCCGCGGTTTGCGCCCGCGAAAACTTCAGTCCCAGTTTCGTGCGGCGCCAAAGCACGTCCTCCGCGCGCAATGCCCATTCCTGCACGATGAGCCAATCCACTTCCGCAGCATAGAGATCCGCGCCGAAGTGCTTTCCGAGGTCGGCCTCGCTCGCGGCATTGCCGAGAAGCTGCGCCGCCCGCGTGCCGTAGAGCCGTACCAGCCGGCGGGCGTGGGAAGCGGTCAGGAAAGGATAGCGCGTCCTGAGCTTCGCGACCTCGTCGTCATAGCCGGCGGCCGGAAAATCGCCGCCCGGCAGATGCGATACGGCCGTCCATTTCCTGCCCTTTTCCCCGATGGTCTCGCCGATCTTCTCGAGCGCCGATTCCGCAAGCCGCCTGTAGGTGGTGAGCTTGCCGCCGAAGACGTTGAGCAGCGGTGCATCGCCGTTCTCGACGCGCAGCACATAGTCGCGGGTCGCCTCCTGCGCCTTGCTCGCACCGTCATCGAAAAGGGGGCGCACGGCGGAATAGGTCCACACGATATCCTCTCTGCCGACCGGGTCGCTGAAATATTCGCTCGCCGCCCTGCAGAGATAATCTATCTCCGCATCGCTGATGCGCACGTCAGCCGGATTGCCGGTGAAATCGCGATCGGTGGTTCCGATCAGCGTGAACTCGTCCTGGTAAGGAATGGCGAACATGATCCGCCCGTCCGGGTTCTGGAAGAAATAGGCGCGCGGATCGTCGAACTTCTTCTTCACGACGATATGGCTGCCCTGGACCAGGCGGACATTGCGGACGTCGTTGTTGCCGACCGCTTCGGAGAGAACCCGGTCCACCCAGGGGCCCGCGGCATTGACGAGCATGCGGGCGCGCATCGTCGCGCGCGCGCCCGTCTCCGTGCTCTCGATTTCGATTGCCCAACGGCCGCCCTCGCGGCGCGCCGAGACGACGCGGGTGCGTGCCATGATCCTCGCGCCGCGGTCGGCGGCGTCGCGCGCGTTCAGCACCACGAGGCGAGCATCGTCGACCCAGCCGTCCGAATATTCGAATGCTTTGGTGAAGAGGCCCTTCAGCGGTGCGCCCGCGGGATCGCGCGTCATGTCGAGCGTCTTCGTCGCCGGCAGAAGCTTACGGCCGCCTATATGATCGTAAAGGAAGAGGCCGAGGCGGATCAGCCATGCCGGCCGCGGACCACCCTTGTGGAAGGGCAGCACGAAGCGCATCGGCCAGATCACGTGCGGCGCCATCGCCCAGAGGACTTCGCGCTCCATCAGGGCTTCGCGCACGAGGCGGAATTCATAATGTTCGAGATAGCGCAAGCCGCCATGGATGAGCTTGGTCGAGCCGGAGGATGTTCCGGAGGCGAAATCGCTCATCTCCGCCAGCGCGACGGAATATCCGCGGCCAGCCGCATCACGCGCGATGCCGCATCCGTTGATGCCGCCGCCTATGACGAAGACGTCGAAGATCGTCTGCTCTGACACTCTTGTTTTCCCCTCCACACTCCGCGGCGCACAATTTGTGCAATCGCGAAAGTGAAAGCAGTTAAAGCGAAAATATTTCGAATGTCAAACGAATGTTTCCGGGCTCCGCGCCAGGGAATCGGAGACCGGATCAGACCTCGGTCTCGACCAGCCTCACATCCTGGTCAGCACAGATTTTCCGAACGTTTTCAATGATGCAGCGGTCGGTGATGAACGTCTGCACCTGCGAGATATGGCCGATACGCACCGGCGCGGTGCGTTCGAATTTCGTCGAATCCGAAACGAGGATGACATGGCGCGCATTGGCGATGATCGCCTGCGCCACCTTCACTTCGCGATAGTCGAAATCGAGCAGGGCTCCGTCGGAGTCGATCGCCGAGGCGCCGATCACCGCGAAATCCACCTTGAACTGCTTGATGAAGTCGACGGCGGCCTCTCCGACGATGCCGCCGTCGGAGCCGCGCACGACCCCGCCGGCGATCACCACCTCGATCGAGGGGAAGACCCGCAACCTGTTGGCAACGTTGATGTTGTTGGTGATGATCATCAGTTCCCGGTGGTCGAGGAGCGCTTCTCCGACTGCTTCCGTCGTGGTGCCGATATTGATGAAGAGCGAAGAATTGTCCGGGATGAGCGCGGCCGCGGCGCGGCCGATCGCCTGCTTTTCCGCTGCGGCGATCTGGCGGCGGGATTCGTATCTGACGTTTTCCTTGCCGCTCGGAAAAATGGCGCCGCCGTGAATGCGGTTCAAAACCCTGGCGTCGCAGAGATCGTTCAGATCCTTGCGGATCGTCTGCGGCGTAACGGAAAAGCGCTGGGCGAGATCCTCGACCAGCACGCGGCCTTCCGTTTTCGCCAGTTCCAAAATCTCCGCCTGTCGTCCGGTCAGATACATCCGCCCCTCGCGTTTCGTTTTCTTTCATAATATGCGAAAACGAAAGCGGTGCAATTTCAGATTAGAAATATCCAGCGCGTTCGATTTTCGTTGCGGCTTGCGCCCGATCTGCGCTGTAATCGGTGGAGGGGCACGCCAGTCCGACGTTATCGGGAGGAAGAAAGCGCATGTATCATCCGGCCTTGTTCAAGGGCATGAACGTGGTGGTCACCGGCGGCGGCAGGGGCATCGGCCTCGAGGTCGCACGGCAGTTCCTCGACTGCGGTGCGCGCGTGCTGGTGCATATGGGGCGGACGATCGCCGCCGACCGCCCGGAGTTTCTCGATCTTGCAGCGGCCGAGGGCAGGGCATTCCTCGCGGCGGCGGATTTCCTTGCCGAGGGGGGCGTCGAGAGCCTCGCCGATGTCGCGAGGAGCCGCTTCGACAGCGTCGATGTCCTCGTCAACAATGCCGGCACGATGGTCGGCCGTTTTCCGGCGGCCGATCTCACCGATGAGCAATACCGCATGGTCGTGCAGCTCAACCAGACCTCGGTCGTGGAGATGACCCGGACGATGCTGCCGCTCCTGCGCAAGGGCACGCATCCTGCGATCGTCAACACGGTTTCGATCTCGGCGCGCATGGGCGGCAGTCCGGGCTCTTCGATCTACTCTGCCACCAAAGCTTTCGTCGCAACCTATTCGAAGGCGCTGGCGCGTGAACTTGCGCCGGACGGCATCCGTGTCAACTGCGTCTCGCCCGGCACGATCACGACGGATTTCCACGAGCGCTATTCGACGCCGGAGAAGCTGGAAGCGACGCGCAAGACGATCCCGCTCGGCCGGCTCGGGACGGCGGAGGATTGCGCGCCGGCCTATCTCTTCCTCGCCGCACACGCGCTTTCGGGCTATATCACCGGCCAGGTCCTGGAGGTGAACGGTGGGCAGCTCATCGCTTGAGCGCGCGTCCGCCCCTCATCCGCCTGCCGGCACCTTCTCCCCGCTTGCGGGGAGAAGAGACTCGCGGCGGCGTCTTCAGTCCCCTCTCCCCGCGCTGCGGGGAGAGGGCTAGTCCTCGGGTTAGACCCTGGGAGAGGGACAAATCTAAAGGCCACGAATGATCGACAAGCTGGAATTCTTTCTCGCACTGGCCCGCGAACGGCATTTCGGCCGGGCGGCGGAGGAGTGCGGGGTGACGCAGCCGACGCTTTCGGCAGCGATCCGGCAGCTCGAAGAACAGCTCGGCGTCATTCTGGTCAATCGCGGATCACGTTTCCAGGCGCTGACGCCCGAAGGGCAGCGGGTGCTGGAATGGGCACGGCGGATCGTCAGTGACAGCCGTACGATGCGCGAGGAGATGCGTGCGGCGCGAAAAGGTCTCTCGGGGCATATGCGCCTCGCCGCGGTGCCGACGACCCTCTCCATGGTGCCGCTGATCACTGCGCCCTTCCAGGAGAAGCATCCGGACGTCACCTTCTCGGTGCTTTCGACCACATCGCTGCAGATCCTCGCGCTCCTCGAAAACCTCGAGATCGATGCCGGTCTGACCTATCTGGAGAACGAGCCGCTCGGCCGGGTGACGAGCGTGCCCCTGCAGATCGAGCAATATCATCTGGTTACGGCCGCCGGTACGGCGCTTTCGGATCGCGAAAGCGTGACCTGGAAGGAAGTGAGCGACATTCGGCTTTGTCTATTGACGGCCGACATGCAGAACCGGCGCATCATCAATCAGCACTTTGCCGAGGCAGGCACGGTCCCGAAGCCGACCCTCGAATCGAATTCGATGATCGTGCTCTTCTCCCACGTCCGGACGGGCCGGTGGGCGAGCATCATGCCTTATAACGTTGCGAAATCATTCGGTTTTCACGAGGATATACGGATGATCCCGATCGTCGATCCGGACGTCCGCCATACGGTGGGCCTGGTCGCCACCTATCGTGAGCCGTTCACGCCGCTCGTCTCCGCGCTGTTGCACGAGGCCCGTATCCTCGGTGAGCGCAACCAGGTTCAATAGAAATTTTCTATCGATCGACGGAACAGCCTTATTGACCCATGGAAGCATAAGCGCGAAGCTTGTTTCATGGGCAAAGAGCGTGAAATCTCCGATCTTTGCCAAGTGGTTGAGACAGCGGCGCGACGACGGTCGGGGAGATCTTGGCGGTGCGGCCGCGAGCCGGGAGGGCTCTTTCAGTGAATATCCATCTGCCGCGTGCAGACGTGACCGAACGGACGCTGGCGATCGTCGGCGAACTCAAGGGGCTCGAAGGCCCGCTTATTCCCATTCTGCACGAAATCCAGGACGAGTTCGGCTATGTGCCGGAGGAGAGCCTGCCGGTGATCGCGCGGGAACTCAATCTGTCGCGCGCCGAAGTCTATGGCGTGGTTACCTTCTATCACGATTTTCGCGAGCACCCGGCCGGGCGTCATGTGCTGAAGCTCTGTCGCGCCGAAGCCTGCCAGTCGATGGGCGGCGACCGGCTTGCGGAGCGCGCCAAAGCGCTTCTCGGGATCGATTTCCATGAGACGACGCCGGACGGCGCCGTGACGCTCGAGCCGGTCTACTGTCTCGGGCTCTGTTCCTGCTCGCCGTCGGCGATGCTCGACGGCGAGGTTCATGCGCGGCTCGACGAAACAGTGCTCGAGGCGCTGGTTGCGGAGGCGCGCCGATGACCGTCAGGATCTACATTCCCCGGGATGCGGCGGCCCTTGCGCTTGGCGCCGAAAAGGTGGTGGAGGCGATGGCCGGCGAGATTGCCGCACGCGGGCTCGACGCCACGATCGTCCGCAACGGCTCGCGCGGCATGCACTGGCTTGAGCCGCTGGTCGAAGTCGAAACGGCCGGAGGGCGCGTCGCCTACGGCCCGGTGAAGGCGAGCGACGTCGCCTCGCTTCTCGATGCCGGGCTGATTTCGGGTGGCGCGCATCCGCTCTGCCTCGGCAAGACCGAGGAGATTCCATTTCTCAAGCGACAGACGCGGCTTACCTTTGCCCGCTGCGGCGTCATCGATCCTCTCTCGCTCGAAGATTATCGCGCTCATCGGGGCTTGCTCGGTCTCGAGCGGGCGATCGCAATGCAACCAGCGGCGATCGTTGCCGAGGTCACCGAAAGCGGCCTTCGCGGCCGCGGCGGCGCCGGCTTCCCGACCGGCATCAAATGGAAGACCGTCCTGGAGGCGCGAGGGCCGCGGAAATACATCGTCTGCAATGCCGACGAGGGCGACAGCGGGACTTTTGCCGACCGGATGATCATGGAAGGTGATCCCTTCGTGCTGATCGAAGGCATGGCGATCGCCGGTATCGCGACCGGTGCGACCAAGGGCTACATCTATACCCGTTCGGAATATCCGCATGCGATCGCGGTGATGAGCGCGGCGATCGAGATCGCCCGGGCCGCCGGTGTGCTCGGCGCTTCGGTGCTCGGCTCGGCGCACGCCTTCGACATGGAAGTGCGCACCGGCGCCGGCGCCTATGTCTGCGGCGAGGAGACCTCGCTCCTGAACAGCCTCGAAGGCAAGCGCGGGCTCGTGCGCGCCAAGCCGCCGCTGCCGGCACACAAGGGTCTTTTCGACCGCCCGACCGTCATCAACAACGTCATCTCGCTTGCTTCCGTGCCGGTGATCCTCGACAAGGGCGCCGGTTACTATCGCGATTTCGGCATGGGCCGGTCGCGCGGAACGATCCCGCTGCAGATCGCCGGCAACGTCAAGCATGGAGGGCTCTTCGAGACCGCATTCGGCCTGACGCTCGGCGAGATCGTCGACGAGATCGGCGGCGGCACGGCGAGCGCCCGGCCGGTCAAGGCCGTCCAGGTCGGCGGCCCGCTCGGCGCCTATTTCCCGCGGGCGCTGTTCGATACGCCCTTCGACTACGAGGCATTTGCCGCCAGAGACGGGCTCATCGGTCATGCCGGCATCGTCGTCTTCGACGACACGGCAGACATGCTGAAGCAGGCGCGTTTCGCGATGGAATTCTGTGCCGTCGAAAGCTGCGGCAAGTGCACCCCCTGCCGCATCGGTTCGACACGCGGCGTCGAGGTGGCCGACAGGATTGCCGCCGGCATCGAGCCGGAGAAGAACCGCGAACTGCTCGCCGATCTCTGCAACACGATGAAGTTCGGTTCCCTCTGCGCCCTTGGCGGCTTCACGCCCTATCCGGTGATGAGCGCGATGACGCACTTCCCGGAGGATTTTTCACCGGTGCCGGTGGTGGAGGCTGCGGAATGATGAGCCTTGCACGTCGAGATTTGCCCCTCACGCTTTATGCTGGGAAGCCCCTCACGCTTTATTCTCGGAAGCCCCTCACCCTAACCCTCTCCCCGCAAGCGGGGAGAGGGGACAGCCCATGTGCGGCGGCTGCGGTTGCGCAGGACGGTGCGGCATATCCCTTCTCCCCGCGAGCGGGGAGAAGGTGGCGGCAGCCGGATGAGGGGCGGACGGCAGAGTCGGCAATCGCCCCGAACGCAATTTTTCAGGAGGCCCGCTAATGTCTCTCATTCATGAAATCGACTACGGCACTCCTGCTTCCAAATCCGAAAAGCTGGTGACGCTGACGATCGACGGACGCGAGATCACGGTGCCGGAAGGCACGTCGATCATGCGCGCGGCAATGGAAGCGGGCATCGAGGTGCCGAAGCTTTGCGCATCCGACATGATGGATGCCTTCGGTTCCTGCCGGCTCTGTCTCGTAGAGATCGACGGGCGCGCCGGCATGCCGGCCTCCTGCACGACGCCGGTCGCTGCGGGCATCAGCGTTTCGACGCAGACGCAGCGGCTGAAGGATGTCCGCCGCGGCGTCATGGAGCTCTATATTTCCGACCACCCGCTCGACTGCCTCACCTGCGCGGCCAATGGCGATTGCGAGCTGCAGGACATGGCCGGTGCCGTGGGCCTGCGCGACGTGCGCTACGGCTATGACGGCGAAAACCATGTGACGGCGCGCAATAATGGCGAGATCAACGCCAAATGGGCGCCGAAGGACGAATCGAACCCGTATTTCACCTATGATCCGGCCAAGTGCATCGTCTGCTCGCGCTGCGTGCGGGCCTGCGAGGAAGTGCAGGGCACCTTCGCGCTGACGATCAGCGGCCGCGGCTTCGATTCGCGCGTCTCCGCCGGCATGAACGAGGATTTCGTTTCCTCCGAATGCGTCTCCTGCGGCGCCTGCGTGCAGGCTTGCCCCACGGCGACGCTGACGGAAAAATCGGTGATCGAGATCGGCCAGCCCGAGCATTCGGTCGTCACCACCTGCGCCTATTGCGGCGTCGGCTGCTCGTTCAAGGCGGAGATGCGCGGCGAGGAGCTGGTGCGCATGGTGCCCTGGAAGGACGGCCAGGCGAATCGCGGCCATTCCTGCGTCAAGGGCCGCTTCGCCTATGGTTACTCCAACCACAGGGACCGCATCCTCAATCCCATGGTCCGCGAGAAGGTCACCGACCCCTGGCGCGAGGTCACCTGGGAAGAGGCTTTCGCGCATGTCGCCTCCGAGTTCCGCCGCATCCAGTACCAGTACGGCCGCGATTCCGTCGGCGGCATCACGTCTTCGCGCTGCACCAATGAGGAAACCTTTCTGGTGCAGAAGCTGGTGCGTGCCGGTTTCGGCAACAACAATGTCGACACCTGCGCCCGCGTCTGCCATTCGCCGACCGGCTACGGCCTCAACCAGACCTTCGGCACCTCCGCCGGTACGCAGGATTTCGACAGCGTGGAGCACACGGATGTTGCGGTCATCATCGGTGCCAACCCGACCGACGGCCATCCGGTCTTCGCCTCGCGGCTGAAGAAGCGGCTGCGCCAGGGCGCCAAGCTGATCGTCATCGATCCGCGCCGGATCGACCTCGTCCGCTCGGCCCATGTCGAAGCGTCGTACCACCTGCCGCTGAAGCCCGGTACCAACGTCGCCATCCTGACGGCGATTGCGCATGTCATCGTCACGGAAGGCCTTGCCAACGAAGCCTTCATCCGCGAGCGCTGCGACTGGTCGGAATTCGAAGACTGGGCGGCCTTCGTCGCCGAGCCCCATCACAGCCCGGAAGCGACCGAAGCATATACCGGCGTTCCGCCGGAACTGGTGCGCGGGGCCGCGCGGCTTTACGCCACGGGCGGCAACGGCGCGATCTATTACGGCCTCGGCGTCACCGAGCACAGCCAGGGCTCGACGACAGTGATGGCGATCGCCAACCTTGCCATGCTCACCGGCAACATCGGCCGGCCTGGCGTCGGGGTCAATCCGTTGCGCGGCCAGAACAACGTCCAGGGCTCCTGCGACATGGGCTCCTTCCCGCACGAGCTTCCCGGCTACCGGCATATTTCGGACGATGCGACGCGCGAGATCTTCGAGAAGCTCTGGGGCGTGACGCTCAATCATGAGCCGGGCCTGCGCATCCCCAACATGCTCGACGCCGCCGTCGAGGGCACCTTCAAGGGGCTCTACGTGCAGGGCGAGGACATACTGCAGTCGGATCCGGACACGAAGCACGTCGCCGCCGGCCTTGCCGCAATGGAATGCGTCGTGGTGCACGATCTCTTCCTCAACGAGACGGCCAACTACGCCCATGTCTTCCTGCCCGGATCGACCTTCCTCGAAAAGGACGGAACCTTCACCAATGCCGAGCGCCGCATCAACCGCGTCCGGCGCGTCATGCGGCCGAAGAACGGCTATGCCGATTGGGAGGTGACGCAGAAGATGGCGCAAGCCATGGGGCTTGCCTGGAACTACCGCCATCCGTCCGAGATCATGGACGAGATCGCGGCGACGACGCCGAGCTTTGCCATGGTCTCCTACGACTATCTGGACAAGATGGGCTCGGTGCAGTGGCCGTGCAATGAAAAGGCGCCGCTCGGCTCGCCCATCATGCATGTCGACGGTTTCGTGCGCGGCAAGGGCAAGTTCATCCGCACCGAATATGTGGCGACCGACGAGAGGACCGGCCCGCGCTTCCCGCTGCTTCTGACGACCGGCCGTATTCTCAGCCAGTACAATGTCGGCGCCCAGACGCGGCGCACGGAGAACGTCGTCTGGCATGCGGAAGACCGGCTGGAAATCCACCCGCACGACGCGGAGCAGCGCGGCATCCGCGACGGGGACTGGGTCAGGCTCGCCAGCCGCTCGGGCGACACGACGCTCCGCGCGCTGATCACCGACCGCGTCGCACCGGGCGTCGTCTATACGACCTTCCATCACCCGTCGACGCAGGCGAACGTCATCACCACGGACTTTACCGACTGGGCGACCAACTGCCCGGAATACAAGGTGACCGCGGTGCAGGTCTCGCCGTCGAACGGTCCCTCCGACTGGCAGCGCGACTATGACGAGCAGGCTCGCCAGTCGCGTCGCATTGCCGGCAAGCTGGAGGCGGCGGAATAGGAGCGAGAATGGCGGGCAAGCGAGTTTCGTCCTCTCCATCCGGAACGACGGCGACGGTCCCGGAGGCTGCGCGGCGCGGCGGCATCCTCGTCGCGCAGTCGCGCGTGGTGCCCGAGGAAACGCCGGTCGCCTTCACCTATGGCGGTTCGACGCATGCGGTGATGATGGCGACACCTGCCGATCTCGAGGATTTCGCCATCGGCTTCAGCCTGACCGAAGGGATCATCACCGGTCCCGAACAGATCGACGACATAGACATCGTCGTCGAGGAAAAGGGCATCGACCTGCAGATCAGGCTCGAGGACGAACAGAACGACGCTCTGCGGCTCAGACGTCGCCACATGGCCGGGCCGGTCGGCTGCGGTCTCTGCGGCATAGAGTCGATCGATGAGGCCGTTCGCCCGACGCCGGACGTCTCCGGCTCCCTGCTTCGCCTTTCCGAGCAGGACGTGGTGGACGCCGTCGCGCTTCTCAATGGACAGCAGCCGCTGCATTTCGAGACACGGGCTGTGCACGGTGCGGCCTTCTACGTGCCGGGACGCGGGCTGATCGCGGTTCGCGAGGATGTCGGGCGTCACAATGCGCTGGACAAGCTCACCGGAGCGGCCGCGCGCGCCGGCTTCAGGGGCGCCCAGGGCGCGGTTGTCGTCACGTCGCGGGTGTCGGTCGAGATGGTGCAGAAAACCGCGATCGTCGGAAGCCCGGTGATCATCGCCATTTCCGCACCGACGGCGCTCGCCATCCGCACGGCGGAAGGGGCGGGCATGACCCTCATCGCACTTGTCCGCGGTGACGAGTTTGAAATCTTCACGCATGCGGAGCGCATCATCCGAAACGACGAGGAGCCTGCGTCCTTATCCGCCCGCGTGCCGCTATTCTGAATCCGGAGCAATCGTTCATGTCTGACCCCAACGCCAAGCTCGTCTATATGGCAAACCAAATTGCCACTTTCTTCCTGACCCAGCCGGCGGCGGGGGCGGCCGAGGGCGTGGCGACGCACATCAACAAATATTGGGAGCCGCGCATGCGCCGCAAGCTCTTCGAGCATATCGCGCATGGCGGTGAAGGGTTGAACCCGCTGGTGCTCGAAGCGGCTGAGAAGATCCGCCGTCCGCAGGTCCTAGAGCACTGACAGGAAAGGCTTGCCCTTCGATCCTCATTCTTGTGCCAGTCATAGGAATCCATCCTCTGACAGGCAAGTGTGTGAGGGAGAGCTTATGCTCTTCCCGACGGGGGAGCCGTTAGGCTCGAAAAATGAGCGCGGGTGGGCGTGCGGTCAGAAATTCTCCCAGTCGTCCGCGGCGGGAGCAAGCGCGAGATTGGATCTCGTGCCGCTGCGTAGCGTCTTTGCCGTTGCGTGGAGCCGCGTGGGCGAATGAGGCGCTTCCATCCTGTTGTCGCTTGCGGGCGAAGCGTCCCGTCCGATGCGGAACTGACGCAGCAGGGCGTGCAACGCGTCCGCCTCCTGCGACATCCGATGGCTCGCGGCCGTGCTTTCCTCCACCATGGCGGCGTTCTGCTGCGTCGTCTGATCCATCGCATTGACCGCCTGGTTGATTTCCTTGAGCCCGGTCGACTGTTCGCGAGCCGCTTCCACGATCGCCGAGACGTTGTGATTTATCTCCTGCACCTGCGCCAGGATGGTTTCCAGAGCGGTGCCCGTCTGGCCGACCAGCGATACGCCGTTCCTCACATGCTCGCCTGAAGCGGTGATCAGGGTCTTGATGTCCTTTGCCGCGCTGGCCGATCGCTGCGCCAGTTCGCGGACCTCCTGAGCTACGACGGCAAAGCCCTTGCCGGCTTCTCCGGCACGCGCCGCCTCGACACCGGCATTGAGGGCCAGCAGGTTCGTCTGGAAGGCGATGTCGTCGATCACGCCGATGATGTTGCTGATTTCCCGCGAGGATTGCTCGATCTGGCCCATGGCGCCGATCGCGCTTTTGACGACAAGTCCGGAGCGCTCGGCGCCGTCCTTCGTCTTTGCGACCAGATTGCCTGCTTCCTCGGCGCGGCGGCTGGAATCCGCGACAGTCGTGGTGATCTCGTCCAGCGCTGCGGCCGTTTCCTCGACGGAGGCCGCCTGCTGTTCGGTGCGTTTCGACAGGTCGTCGGCGGCAGACCGGATCTCGCGCGCGCCGCCAGCGATCGCGCTGGCATTTTCGCCGACCGTCTGCATGGCCCGACAGAGGCGGACAAGCGCTTCGTTGAAGTCCTTGCGCACCATTTCCATGCTGGGAACGAAGGGCGTGTCGATCGATTGTGCCAGATCGCCCTCGGCAAGCGCACGCAGGCCGGCTCCGAGCGAATTGATCGCGGCCATGCGTTCGGTAACGTCTGTCGCGAATTTGACCACCTTGTAAACCCGGCCGTTCGGATCGCGAATGGGGTTGTAGGCCGCCTGGATCCAGACTTCCTTGCCGCCCTTGCCGTAGCGGACGAATTCGTTGGCGATGAATTCGCCCTGGGCCAGCCGCCTCCAGAAATCGGCATATTCGGCCGTGCCGGTATAACCGGGCTCGCAGAACATGCTGTGGTGCCGGCCCTGGATTTCGGAGAGCTGATAGCCGAGCGTGTTGCAGAAGTTCTCGTTGGCTGTCATCACCTCGCCGGCAGGCGAGAACTCGATCATCGCCTGCGAGCGGGAAATGGCATCGAGCTTGCCGGCATCTTCCGTGGCCTTCATCTTGGCTGCGGTGATGTCGGTTGCGAACTTGACGACCTTGCAGGGCTTGCCGTTTCGGAAGACCGGGTTGTAGCTCGCCTGGATCCAGATCTCCCGTCCGCCCTTGGCGAGGCGTCGGTAGCTGTTGCTGTCGAGTTCGCCGCGGCCGAGGCGCGCCCAGAACTCACGATACTCCTCAGTCGCCACGAATTCCGGCGCGCAGAAGATGCGATGGTGCTGTCCGACGATTTCCTGCAGACTGTAGCCGAGCGCCTTGCAGAAATTCTCGTTGGCATCGAGGACATTGCCGGCGAGATCGAATTGAATGATTGCCTGCGATTTGGACAAGGCGTCGATGATCTGCCGTGCGTCACGGCTCCTGGTGAAAGAAAACATGATCCCCTCTGAAATTTTCGCGAAGAAACGGCCGCGGAGCGGACGTTTGTGATCTGCTTCGCCGTCCTTCAGGAAAGGGCGGCTGCCGGTTGCTGGGGAGATTTCGAAATCACGAAGGGCGTCATGCCGCTGTTCAATCTAAATTAGTAAAGCGAACTTAATTTCTCGTTAAAATAGAAATTGCTTCTTATCTACTCGTAAAATGATGTATTCCTTCGTCACTGGAGCGACTCACTGCAGGAAACAGTGAATCGCTCTGGATATGCTAGATGCGCAGGCTCAGGCCGCCAGCTCTTCCGTTTCCCGCTCCTTGAACATGCGGGCGAGATTGAGGAAGCAGATCATGCCCGATTCATTGGCGATGATGCCTTCCGCAAAGCTCTTGTCGAAGGACGCGGTGACTTCCGGCACAGGCTGTACCTGACTGCCCTGAACGGTCAGAATGTCGGAAACGCGATCGACGACGAGACCGATGACCATGTTGTGGACCTCTGCGACCACGATCGCGCTGCGTTCGTTGGTGACGGTCGATTTCATGCCGAGCTTGTGGGCGAGGTCGATGATCGGGATCACCGTGCCGCGCAGGTTCATCACGCCGATCACTTCCGGCGGGGCATGCGGGATGGGCGTCGAGGGCGCCCAGCCGCGTATCTCGCGGATCGTCGTGGTCTTGACGCAAAATTCCTGGTCGTGGAGGCGAAACGCTATGATTTCGAGCGTCTCGCCATCAAATCCGGCTGCTCTCTGCGTGCTTGTCATCGAAGGTCCTTCCAGCTTTCCGGTCGTGGTGGTCCGCCGATGACATCCGGCGAGGCGCAAGCCGCTTCATGCACGGAAAAATCCGCCTTGCGCTCCGTATGCCTATACTAGGCGCGGATTCGTTAAACCTTTGCTGAACGTTCGCCCCTAGCAGGAGAGCGAGGTGGGGACGCGGCTTCAGGCCGCGCGAGTCGGACGATCAAGGATACGGCGGCCGAAGAGGCTTGCCGTCAGTTCGACCAGAATGCGCGCGCTCTTGCCCCGGTCGTCGAGGAACGGGTTGAGCTCGACGACATCGAGGGAAGAGACGAGGCCGCTGTCGCACAGCACTTCCATGATGAGGTGCGCCTCGCGGAAGGTCGCGCCGCCCGGGACCGTCGTGCCCACGCCGGGGGCAAGTTCCGGATCCATGAAATCGACGTCGAGGCTCACATGCAGCAGGCCGTTGGCGGCGCGAACCTCGTCGACGATCTGACGGATGATGTGGGCCATGCCCATCTCGTCGATGGCCCGCATATCGAAGACATTGACGCCGTGCTCGGCGATTTCCTCGCGCTCACGCGCGTCGACCGAGCGGATTCCGACCTGATAGACCTTCTTCGGGTCGACCAGCGGCCGGTCCTTCGGAAGGATCGGGGCGAACTCCGCTTCGCCGCAGAAGAAGGCGACCGGCATGCCGTGCATGTTTCCGGAGGGCGAGGTCGCAGGCGAGTTGAAGTCGGCATGCGCGTCGAGCCAGAGGACGAAGAGGGGCCGGCCGACGTCCTGGGCGTGACGCGCCATGCCGGAGACGCTGCCCATCGACAGCGCGTGGTCGCCCCCGAGAATGATGGGGAAATGTCCCTTGCGCGCGGTATCGTGCACGGCTTCGTCGAGCGCGCGCGCGAAAGCTGCAACGGACTGCAGATTGTTGGCGCCGGGATGGTTGGCGAGATCGCGCGCGGGCAGCGGCCTCAGATCCCCCTCGTCATTGACCGTATGGCCGAGTTCGGCGAGGACCGTGTCTATGCCGGCGATCCTGAGCGCCGTCGGCCCCATGGCTGCGCCGCGGCGGCCCGAGCCTTCCTCGATGGGTGCGCCGATCAATGTGATGGTTTTCATGTCCGCCTCGTCCCTTCGCCCTGTTGCCGGGAAGTTCGGTTCCCGTGAAGTCCGGCGGATTATCGTCAAAAAGCGTGGCGGCAAAAAGATGGAAAACTGTCGATTGGGAAGATAAGATGCGCAAAGTGTAAAGTCTTTTTTGACGAAGTGACAAGATGGATGATCTCGATCAGGCGCTCATCAGCGCTCTCCGGCAAAACTCCCGCATGCCCGTCTCCACGCTTTCGGCAATGACCGGCGTCTCGCGTGCGACGGTCGCTGCGCGCATCGACCGCCTCGTCGCGAACGGGACGATTGCCGCTTTCACCATCCGCACCGGCGCGGAAATCCCCGCCTCCGGCGTCAGGGCCGTGGTGATGATCGAGGTTCACGGAAAGATGGCGGACCGCGTCGCCGAGCAATTGCGCGGGCTGCCGCAGGTGCGGGCGCTGCACAGCACGAACGGAAGGTGGGACTTCATTGCCGAACTCGAGGACCGGGACCTTGCGAGCTTCGACGAGACCTTGCGGCGCATCCGTTTGATCGATGGTATCACCGTGACCGAAACGAACATTCTGCTGAAGACCAGCAAGTTGACCGGGTCCTCGTGAGGGCGACCGCCCTCGGTCCAGATCGGCAACTCACGGCTGCTTTTTGTTCTTGATTTGTTCTTATGTTCCGATAAGATGTTCCTCTCAGCAAACAAGAGAGGCATGAGCACGGGCGCGGTCTCCGCGGCATTCGGTCTCATTTTGAACGATGGCGTATTTGATCGCGGGTTCCACCCGCCCGACATCATTGCGGTCCAGGGAGATTGCCATGGCTAGTTATTCCGGCGGCCCGTCGGTACGGCAGATCTGCATAAAGCTCTTCGTCAGGCATGGTGACGAGGAGCGGGCGATTGCGTTCTACCGCGATGTCCTCGGCGCCGAGCTGCTGCAGAGGCACGAGTGGAGCGGCATTCTGACGAGCGCCGATCTGTGCATCGGCGACTCGGTCTTCCGGGTGGCCGGCGCCAATCCGCGCCGGGACGCCGAACCGAGGCTCGGCGGGCCGCGATCGCCGCACGCGCTCGGAACGACCGCGGCAATCCTCGAGCTGCACGTCGATGATGTGGACCGCGTGCTCGAAAGGGCGATGGGCGCCGGCGCCAGTCTGCGCAATGTCGCCGAAACGCTGCCGACCGGCGACCGGGTCGGCGCCCTCATCGACCCGTTCGGTCATATCTGGGCGCTGTTCACGGCGACGAACGAGAGCGAGGCGCTGGATGCATTCGGCGTCGACCGCAACGCGGCGTGAGGGGGACCCCTTCACTCCTGCCCCGAGCTCGCCTGTTCGCTTCAGAAAAATTCGTCCAGCAGCCGGTAAAAGGCGAGCTTTTCAGGGTCTGGCGCGGCCAGCCCATACCGATCCAGAAACGGGGCGACCCATTCCTCTCCCAGGTTGTGGGTGATGCTCCAGCAGGCGAGTGCCAGATCCTGGTAGATGTCGGCGACGCCCAGACGGCCACAGTCGATGAAGCCGGAGAATTGATTTCCGGCTGCGATGAAGTTGGGGAGGCAGGCGTCGCCATGGGTGACTACCAATTGCTCCTCTTTCGGTCTGCGCGCGAGAAGCTCATCAAAGAGTTCTCTCGTTTGCCTGCCTTGCCGCTCCTCGTCGAAATCGCTCTCGTCAACAAGGCCGGCCTCCATCCGCGCTTTTGCCGCAGCAATGCTGGCGGTCAGCCGTCGGTCGAACGGGCAAGCCGCCGGATCGAGCCGGTGCAGCCGGCGAAGGGCTTCCGCGAGAATGGCGATGCGTTCGGCGTGCGGCAGCCGGCAGGAGGCAAGGTCCATGCCCTCGGCCGCCTCCAGCAACAGCCAGGTCTCTCCTGCATGATCGTCATGGCCGAGAACTCTCGGGCACGGCATATCCTGGGCTGCGAGCCAGTGCAGGCGCGCCGCCTCGCCGGTCAACTCGGTGAACGGCCCTGACGGTTCATGCTTCAGGATAAGGAAAGGGCGGCTCTGGGCCTTGAGGAGAAAGATGGTGGATGCCGACTGGCCCAGTGCGTCCCTCTCGAAGCCGTAGCCCGAAAGCAGGCCGCGGAAGGCGGGTGGCAGGTCCAATTCTCTCACGTCCATGAGCGGCCTCTATGATGGGTACTTTAAAGAATCTGGACCATTTCACGGAGACGGCGAAATGATCCAGCCTCGAGACTACGCAATTCCGGGACGGAAAACCCGCTAGGCACTTTTATGGGATTGCTAGAAGCGCGTGAAGCCCGCAAGTGGGTTCATGATCTGTCCGCGGCCGTCGCTGAGGAATTGGGACAGGCCGGCTGCGACCTCGTCGCTCGGATTGCCGTAAACCTCGAACTTCTCGACGCTGCAATGTTTCGATACCGCCCGGATGTGGGGGTCCGATATTTCCCAATGGCGCAGAACGTCTTCGCAATTCCGGTAGAGCTGAAAGCTGACCGCACGCATCTCCTGCTCGTCGATGAAAGTCCGGACCATGATTTGAGGTCCGTTTCGCTCGACGAATTCGATCGCCTGCCTCACCGCTTCGCGAAAGGGTTCCAAGCTGCCCTCGGTGATCTTCATCACGTTCCGGAAGAGTATCTGCTCGGTCATGTCGTACCTCCGTGTCCGTTACACGGAGTGATTTCTGCGACCTCAACCGTACTTGAGGTCAAGACTCCGGTTCAAAAATAACGGAACGGCCGAGACGATGAACCGCCCGCCGAGATCGGCGGGCGTGCGGCATCGTCAGGGATCAATATTCCCTCTCGAAGAAGATGCCTCCGGCGGCCGAACCGTCGCCGGCCGCTTCGCCCTTCAGCTTCACGCCGCGGCCGATGTCGAGGTTGATGACCGCCTTGCTGGAAGCGGAGTCCGAGCCCTGTTGCAGTTCGAGATAGGTGCGGTCGTTCAGATATTTGCCGGCGCGGACCTGGGCGCCGCCGCTCTCGTCGGTCGTGATGTCGAGATCGTCGACGCCGAGCTTGTTGCGCAGGCCGTCGAGGAGCGAGGTCGACCCGCCGCCGGCAAGCTGGCCCACGGCCGAGGCGAGCTGGGCGATCTGGAAGGCGGAAAGATTGTTCAGCGACCGGTTGAAGATGAGCTGCGCCAGGATCTCGTCCTGCGGCAGGGCCGGCGACGAGGAGAAGGTCACCGTCGGGTTGTTGGCCGGGCCGGCGACGTTGACGGTGATCGTCGTCGAACCGGCGCTCGAGGTCGCGTCGAGATCGAGCGTCGGAATGAGGTCGCCGCCGAAACCGATATGACCGTCGGTGAAGGTCAGCCGCTTGCCGAGGATCTCCAGGCGCCCGCGGCGCATGTCGAACCCACCGGAAACGATCGGCTGGACGGCGGTGCCGCGGATGGTCAGATCGCCGCCGAGTTCGGCATCGATTCCGCGTCCGCGCACGAAGAACTGGCCCGGTGAACTGACGGCGAGATCGAAGGCGATCGCGCCGCTTGCCTCGGTGCCGGCGGACGTATCCCGGCGCAGGTCTCTGGTCATTTGCCGCACCCGGGGTGGGGCGTTGCGGTGTTTGATGTCGATCTGCGAGAGCGAAGCCGGCAGCCTCTCCGGTATGGTGATCGCGGCCCTGCGGATCGTCAGCCTTCCGCCAAGCACGGGAGTCGAGACGAGGGGGCCGTTGAGCGTCAGGTCGCCTGCAAGGTTGGCGGTGAACAGCGTGCCGTCGACATAGGTCGCATTGTTGAGCCGGATTCTGAGATTCGCCGGGAAACCGGAGCCGGGGACGATGCCCACGGTTCCGCTCGCCTCGATCGATCCGCCGCTGGCGAGATTGGCCGAGAGGCGAGAGATCGTCGCCTGCCTGCCGTCGAGTGCGACATTGGCGGTGAGGTCGTTGAGGGCCAGATTGCGGCGAACGTCCACGAGCCGGGCTCCGGCGGTCGAGACCGTGCCGGCAATCTGCGGCGCCTTTGCCGGGCCGGAAAGCGAAAGGTCGACCTTGGCCGATCCGGTCAGGGTGAAGCCCTGTTCCGCCATGATATTGGCGAGCAGCGCGAAGGGTACGTCGCCGGCGAATTTCATCGAGATCGGCATGTTGCCGCCAAGCTCGACATTGCCGCCGCCCCGGAAGGAAAGGTCTCCCGGCCCGGAGACCGTGGCATCGACGGTCACCCGGTTGTCGGCGAAGCGCCCCTTTGCAGCAATCTCCAGCGACGATACGCCGGCGCCGCGCGCTGCTGCGACCGAGGCGCCGCTCCATCTGAGGTCGTAGACGACCACCGGAGCCGCTGCCGTTCCGCCCACGTCCACCGTCCCGGCGATCGTGCCTTCCGCCCCGAGCGTCGGGGCGAAGGTGTTGATCAGTGCGGCAGGCAGCGCATTGAGTCTTGCCGAAATGTCGAGCGTCGGTCCGGCAGAGCCGGCGACCGTGATGGTGCCCTTGGAAGCCTCGATGGTCAGGGCATCGAGGAGCACCGTGCCGTTCTCGATCGCGACGATGGTCGGGCGTGCAAGCTTCAGCGGTATCCGCTTGGGCGTTGCCGCGAAAGAGGCGAGGCGGACTTCGGTGCGGCCGCCGCTTGCGACCATGTCGCCTTTTGCCGAAAGCGGACCGCCGTCATATCTGCCGTCGACGGTAAAGCCGGTCCTGCCGCCCTGCTGATCGAAGGTGAGATTGAGGCCGGTGACACGGTTTTGACCCTGAGCGACGTTTTCCGCTCTGACGCTTCCCCTGACCGCGAGTGCCGCCACATCGGCGATGCTGATATCGGCGACCGGCTTTGCGATCGTCAGATCGCCGCGCTTGATGCCGCTGCCGTTCGCTTTCAGCGAAAGGGAGGTCACGCCGTTCGCCGTTCTGATCGCTGCCGAACCGGAGAGGTCTCCCGAGACCTTCTCGCCGGCCATGGCGGCAAGAAGGCCGAGATCGGGGAGATTGAAGTCGATCGTGCCCTCGGGCTTGAAGTCTGCCGTCAGGTCGATCGCACCGGTCAATCTGTTGTCGCCGACCTTCGCCTCCAGGGTCGGGATCGAGGTGCGGCCGTCCTTCGAGACCACCTCGGCCTTCACGTCGATCGCCTGGCCGTCCAGAGCCCCCGTCGCCGTCAGCTTCGCCTCCGGACTGCCGGGTTTCGCCGTTGCATCGGCGGTGATCACGAAATCCGAAAGCGTGCGTCCCGCAAGGACCGCGCCGCTGGAGGTCACTTCCGCCTTGACGCCGAGCGCGTCGAGCGGCCCGGACAGGTCGGCGCTGAAGGCGGCCTTGCCTTCGGCTTCAGCGAGCAGCTTGCCGAGATCCGGCAATGCGCCCGCTATCTCGGCCGTCAACGCGCCCTCGGCAAGTGCGGCCGAACCGGTGGCGTTGACGGTATCGGATTTGACTTCGAGCGCGCTCAGTTCGACGGTGCCGCCGGCGCCTGTCTCGACCTTGCCGGAGACGGTGATCGGCGCATCGAATTTTGCGCCGATGCCGGGCGGCAGCACGGCGGGTTCGGCAACGAACTGGAAATTCGCCTCGGCCGTGTTGTCGGCGCGGTCGAGGCTGGCCGTCACGTCCCCGCGAAAGCCCGCGCGTTCGATGGCCAAGGGGTCGAGGCGGATGCTGTCCTCAGCGACGGTCACCGTTCCCTTCGCCGACAGGTCCTCTGCCGTTATGCCGGCCGACCGCACGGAGGCGATCGAGGCGCCGCTCCAGGTGAGATCGTAGCGGACGACGGGTGCCGCGCCATTCCCGGCAATGTCCACCTTGCCTGTAATCTTGCCCTCGGCCCCGAGCGTCGGCGCGACGGTATGGATCAAGGTGGCGGGCAGGTCGCTGATATCCGCCGAAATATCGAGGGTCTCGCCTGCCGTACCGGTCACGGCGACCGTGCCCGTCGATGCCTGGATCGTCAGCCCATCGATATGCACAACGCCGTTTTCGATGGCGATGACGCTCGGCCGGGCAAGCTGCAGGGGGATGCGCCTGGCTGTCGCCGAGGCCGATGCAAGGCTTATCTCGGTCCGGCCGTCACGGCTCGCGAGATCGCCGGTCGCCGCAAGCGGAGCGCCTTCAAATTCGGCACCGACCGAGAAACCCGTTCTTTCCGCCTCTTGCTCGAAGGCGATATCGATGTCCGTCAGGCGGTTTTCGCCTTGAACGACGCTTTCGGCCCGGACACCGCCCTTGATCGCCAGCCGGGCAAGATTGGCGACGGTAACGTCGACCACGGGCTTGGCAACGGTCAATGCGTCACGCCTGATGCTTTCGCCGCGGGCCGTCAGCGCGAGCGACGTGACGCCGTCGGCGGTCCGGATCGTCGCGGAGCCGGCAAGATCGCCGGATGCCTGCTGCCCGGCCATGGCGGCAAGGAGGCCGAGATCGGGCAGGTTGAAGTCGATCGTCCCGTTCGGCTTGAAGTCGGCTGTAAGCTCCATCGCACCGATGAGGCGGTTGTCGCCGATCTTTGCCTCGAGGGTGGGGATCGAGGTGCGGCCGTCCCGGGTGACGACGTCGGCGCGGACGTCGATCGCCTGACCGTCGAGGGTGCCGGTTGCCGTCAGTTTCGCTTCGGGGCTCCCTGGCGTCACGGTGGCATCGGCATTGACGACGAGATCGTCCAATGTGCGACCGGCGAGCGTCGCTCCGCTTGAGGTTATCTCTGCTTCGATGCCGAGCTTGTTCAGTGGGCCGGAGGCGACCGCGTGGAAGGCGGCCGAGCCCTCCGCATCGGCGAGCAGCCGTCCGAGTTCGGGCAGCGTTCCCTGGATGTCCGCACTCAAAGTGCTTCCGGCAAGCGCAACCGAGCCGGAGGCGTCGACCGCACCGGACTTGATGTCGAGTTCGCTCAGCCGGACGCTGCCGTCCTGTTCCACGACTGCGTTGCCCGCAAGGGCGATGGTTCTGTCGAACTTGTCGGCGAGCCCCGGCGGGAGGACCTCTCGCACGGCAAAGACCTTGAATGCCGCCTCGAGCGTCGTTTCGGTGCGATCGAAGCTGCCGGTGACCGTGCCGCCGATGCTTGCGCTTTCGATCTCCAGCGGGTCGAAACGGATGTCTTCCGGGGTGACGGCGATGGTGCCGTCGAGCTTAAGGGGCGCCTGCACCGCCCGATCGAGCTCGGCATTTGCAAAGCGGCTCTCGCCGACTTCGACGGTCGTCTTCAGGGGACCCGACCGGCTCTCCAGGTTGAACGCGTCGCTCCGTGCCGACAGCCGGATGCCGCCGAGCCGTCCCTGCGGCAGGTTCACGGACGGGACATTGGCGGCGATATCGAGGATTGCCGACTGCCCGTCGCCGATCAGCGACAGGTTTGCGGTGTCGACAAGCGCCTGCAACTCGCCGTCTTTCAGCGGCCAGCGGAAATCGAAAGGCCCGCTCGTACCGGCGAGCCTTGCCTGGAGGTTGTTCTCGCCGCGGCTGTCGACCGTGCCGGAGACATCGAGCGTCATGGCGCCGGTCGAAACCTTGCCTGCATCGATCCGGACCTTGCTCGTGCCGTCGAAGGCGGCCGTCAGGTCGATCCTGCTCTCCCCTTCGAAGAGAGGCCTGAAGGCCGGTGGCATCAGCGTGGCGAAAGCGCCGCCGCCGGATACGGTAAGCATGTGCATTCCCTCGGCCGCGAGCACGTGCTGCCCGTCGAGCCGAAGGATCTCGCTTCCGTCGAGCGTAACCGTACCCGAGCCCGCCCAGTCGGAAAGCGGTCCCTGTCCGGTCACGGTCATGTTGACGGCAGGTTCTCCCGGCAGGCGGAGCAGTCTCGCCAGAAGGCCGGCCTTCGGCTCCGCGAGCTCGGCTTCAAGCTTCAGCTGGTTGCCGGCCGGGTTGAAGACGAGATCGGCGGTCGCGCGCGCATCCGGGCGGTCCCGTTCGGCGGCATCGAGCACGAGAGCGATGCTGGAATTCGTCGCGTCGACCTTGCCTCTGGCAGTCAGGAAATGATCCTCGCCGGCAATCTGTTTGCCGAGCACGATTTCCTTGAGATCGAAGGCATCGATCTTCACGTCAACCGGAAGGGCAAACGTCGAGCGCACTTCCCGGGTTTCGGTCGAGGGGACCGGCAGCCGCTCGACGCGGACCGAGCCGGCCGAAATCCTGCTCGAGTCGAAGCGAAGCGAGAATAGTTCGGCCGGCGACCAGTCGACCGAAAGGTCGCGGACCTCGGCATAAATGCCTTCGCCATCGAAGAGCGTAATCGTGCCGGCCGTGAAGTCGCCGGTCAGAAGCGCGCCCGGGTCGGCGATGCGTACGATCTGGTCGGGGGTCGCCGCATATTTCTCGATCGCCCAGGCGACAACGCGGGCGCCGGGCACCGTGAAGCCCAGAAAGCCGACGAGCAGGAGGAGCACGACCACGAGAGTGCCGAGAGCGGCGAAGAAGTACCGCAGCGCAGATCGAAGGAAAAGGGTGACCTGATTCATGTCCTATCCATAGTCCATGTTGCGCCGCTCTGGAATCGGTAGAGTGCCGGCACATTGCCCGGCAGGCGGGACTTCGCTTATCTTACCACGGTGTAGCGCGCATGCAGCAAATAGTCCGGGCATCAGAAGGACTGGCCGATACCGGCATAGATTCCGTAATCGGTGCCCCCCGGATACTTGTTGAGCGGCACGGCGAAGTCGAGCCGGATCGGCCCGAATGGCGTCGCATAGCGCAGACCGATGCCCGCGCCGGCCCGGATGTCGGAGAAATCGGGCGCTGTGCTATCCGAAACCGTACCGGCATCGATGAAGGGCACGACGCCGATCGTATCGGTGACGGCGATGCGGGCTTCGAGGGAGCCGCTCACATAGGAGCGGCCGCCGGTCAGTTCGTCATCGGCGTCGCGGGGGCTGATCTCCTGGTAGGAATAGCCGCGCACCGACCCGCCGCCGCCGAGGAAGAACCGCCGGGTCGCTGGAATATCGGAGAGTTCGTCGCCACCGACGAGCACGCCCGCGCCGAGCTTGCCGGCCAGCACGAAGCGCTTTTCGGTCCCAAACGCGTAATAGCCGGACGCGGAAGCTTCGAAGGAGCTGAAAAAGGTCTTTCCCTCGATCTCGTAGCTCGGCTTGGCATTGATCAGCGCCCTGTAGCCCTCCGTCGGGTTCAGCTTGTCATCGCGTGCGTCGCGGACATATTCGAACGGGAGGGCGGCGGTGATATAGGAATTCGAGCCGAAAGCGTCGTCGACATCCGCCCAGCCCACTTCCGCGCCGACGGAGAACGTGTCTTCGGGCGAAAGCTCGAAGGCGGCGCCGGCCGCGGCGGTAACCGTTTTGGCACTATAGGCATCCGGATCGACGATCGCCGCCTTGACGCTTGCGGTAAAGGTCGAGGCCGGTCCGAAGGCGCCGGGTTTCGCGAAGAGAATGCCGGCCGAATAATCGAGGCCGGCGACATCGGTGGTCTCGCCGAGGCGATCGACCGAGCCTTCGATCCGAAGCGATTCGGCACGTCCGAAGAGATTGCGATGGCCCCAATAGCCCTGGAGGCCAAGGCCGTCCGTGGTCGAGACCTGTCCGCCGAAACCGAAATAGCGGTGCTTGCCTTCCGATACCTGGATGTTCATCGGGATCGTGCCGTCGGGCGCGAGCCCGTCGGCTTCGTTGATGGTGACGCTGGAAAAGACATTCAACTGCCGCAGCCGCTCGGCGGCCTTGCGAATATTCTCCGGCGAATATGGGCGACCGTGGTTCAGGCGGGAATAATCCTTGACGAAATCCGGATCGACCGTTCTGGCGCCGCTGACCGTCAGGTTGCCGACGGGCGCGACCGGGCCGCCATCGGCGCGGATCGTCACGTCGACCGTGGAAGTCGCGTGATCCGCAACGACGCTGCGCTCGGCGAGCTTGGCCAGGGGCCTGCTCTGTTCCTTGAGATCGTTCACGATCTGCTCGCCCGCCTTGATGATCAAGGTCGAGTCGGCGCGGGCGCCGCGCTTAAGGTCGTAGGCGGCGGGATCGAGCCGCGCCGCGTCTCCCTCGAGCCTGACCGTGCCCAGCGTGAATGCCGGCCCGGGAGCAACGCGAACCACGACCGGCACGGGCTGGCCGTCGGGGAAAGCCGGGTCCGGGGGTAGGCTGTCAATGTCCTGGCCGTTGACCAGGATGCTGACCGTGCCGCCGTAACGCGCCTTTTCGTAGAGGACGGCGAGGAGCCGATCGCGGTCGTCGCGCGCCTTGATCGCCAGGCCAAGATCGCCCGAGACCGGTTCTTCCTGATCCTGAACGAGCTGCGAGCCGTTTTCCAGCGCCTCCCGGAGCTCCTCGTCATCCGTTCCCGGCTCGAAAGTCAGCGTATAGCGAACCGGGTCTATGACCTGCACTTCTTCTTCCGCGCTTTCGAAGAAGCGCATTCCGAAGATCTTGAACGCGTGGGCCTGCTCGACGGAAACCGGGCCGAGCACGGCCGAGGCCACGATTGTGAGCGCGGTCGCTGTCTTCCAGTGCGCAATACTCGATCGTGGTGGAGACATTCCTCTCCGCATCCCGTTTCAGGCGACTCTGTACCAACTGCCTGCATACGCGGCGTCGGCCACCGTAGCAGGACATAGTTTTCCATCTGTTAACGATGACCGCCCGCCGCATCCACCCCGAAGCGGCGATTCGACGACGATTTTTTGGCAGAAAGGACTCGGCCTGTGGTGCTTCAGGCACAACGTATATGCGTTCACTTATACGGCGTAAGCGGCTTCTGCCACAAAGCGGGCCCGCATCGACGGTCAGCTCAAGTAGCGACCGCTGGAAGCGAGGGTCTCATTTCGCCGACGCGCGCGCGAGGAAATTTCGGCAGAGGGAGACGACCTCGGACAGGTTGGTCTCCAGCAACCAATGGCCTCCATCGATGAGATGCAGTTCGGCATCCGGCAGGTCGCGGAGATAGGCTCGGGCGGAGCCTTCGGGCATGTAGCCGTCCTGCGGACCCCAGACAATCAGCGCCGGCGGCCGATGTTCGCGAAGGTAACTCTGGTAGCGATCGAACCAGGCGAGATTCTCCCGCAGCCCCGCGATCACGTCTATGGCGATCTCACGCCGCTTGGCCGTTGTCAGCGACCAATGGAGCTTCCAGAGGTCGGGAGAAATCCGCTCGGCAAGCTCGGGCCGGACGTCGTTGAGGAACTCGTCGCGGTATCCTTCCTCGCTTACGGCTTCGCCGAGTTTGGTCCGGCCCTCCGGCGTGGGATTGCGGAAATACTCCTGCAACGGCGCGTATTTAGGTCCGAGCTCATCCTCGTAGATGTCGCCATTTTGGATGATCAGTGCGGAAATCCGCTCCGGCCGGCGAATGGCCAGCCGAAGGCCGATCTGAGAGCCGAAGTCATGTAGATAAAGTGCGAAACGATCCAGGCCCAGGCGCCGGACGAAGGCCTCCAGAAAATCTGCGAAGCCATCGAAGCCATAGGCGAAGTCGTCCGGCGTGTCGCTGTATCCGGATCCAGGGAAATCCGGAGCGACAAGCCTCCACCGGTCGGCCAGCAGCGGCATGAAATTGCGAAACTCGTAGGACGAGCACGGGTAGCCGTGGGGAAGGAGCACGACCGGCGCGTCCGGCGGTCCGGCTTCCCGATAGAAGACCCGGATGCCGTCCAGATCGAGGAAGCGGTGTTTCACGAAATCGGGCGAATTGGTCATAGGAGCACCTCGCATGCGCTGACCGGTGCCGAACAATGAGCGCATGCGATGGTTCCATGCCTGTCGGCTGGCCGCTCGGCAGCTTCTTTTCAAGTTGATGCTAATTTAGATAGGCGATCACATCGGGGTGCGATAGAGTCGCCCTGGACCGCTTGAACCCGGGAGTCCGGAAGAAGGTGCTCCCGCCAAACGTTTGTTGGCAAACCGATGGAACAGAGACTAGCCGCAGTGCTGGCAGCCGATATGGCAGGCTATAGCCGCCTGATGGAGGCCGATGAAGCGGGCACGGTCGCCCGCCTCAGGACTCACCGGATAGAACTGATCGATCCGGCCATAGCAAAGAACAAGGGTCACCTCATCAAGACCACCGGCGACGGCATGCTGGTCGAATTCCAGAGCGTGACCGACGCGGTAAAATGCGCCGTCGAAATCCAGAGCCGCATGAAGCGGCGCAATGCCGACGTGGCGCAGGACCGGCGGATCGAATTCAGGATCGGCATCAATCTCGGCGACATCATCTTCGACGAGGACGACATCTTCGGCGACGGCGTGAATATCGCCGCCCGTATCGAGCAACTGGCCGATGTGGGCGGCATCTGCGTGACGGCTGCGGTGGCGACGCAAGTCGCCGACCGGATCGATGTCCCCATCGAGGATCTGGGCGAGAAGATGCTGAAGAATATCAGCCGCCCGATCCACCTCTTCCGAGTCGGGATCGAGGGGCCTGTCCTGCCGCCCTTCCCGGAGGCCACGGATGCGCCGCGCGCCATTTCCAAACCCTCGATAGTGGTGCTGCCGTTCGACAATATGAGCGGCGATCCCGACCAGGAGTTTTTCGCAGACGGCCTGACGGAGGACATCATCACCGAGCTGTCCCGCCGGCACGAGCTGTTCGTCATCTCGCGCAACTCCAGCTTCGTCTATAAGAACCAGCCGGTAAACGTGCGTGAGGTGGCCGAGAAGCTCGGAGCGCAATACCTGGTGGAGGGCAGCGTCCGCAAGATCGGCGACCGCGTGCGCGTGACGGTCCAGCTCATCGATGCGGTCAACGACGCTCATATCTGGGCCGACAAATACGACCGGAGACTGGACGACATCTTCGCCATCCAGGACGAGGTGACGGCGGCGATAGCGGCAACGCTCCCGGGGCGCGTCGAGGCCGCGCAGCGGGACCTGCTCGCCCGGACGAAGCCGGCGAATATGGCCGCATACGAATGCGCCCTTGCCGCCAAGGTGCTGCATCACCGGAGCACGGTCGCGGATAACGAGCAGGCCCAGGCCCTCATCGACAGGGCGGTCGCGCTCGATCCCGGCTATGCGCATGCCCATGCCTGGCGGGCCTGCATCCTCGGGCAAGCGTGGGTCCACGGCTGGTGCGAAGACAAGGATGCGGTCTGGGCCGAGATCGTTGCCGAGCTTGACCGGGCGCTGGCGCTCGACGACAACGACGCCGACGTCCATCGCATCCTCGCCGCGGTGAACGTAAACAACAATGCGCTGACGACGGCGCGCTACCACCAGGAGCGTGCCCTTTCCCTCAATCCCAATTACGACCTGGTGGTGGTTCAGCAGGGCGAATTGCTGACCTGGCTGGGGCGACCGGAAGAGGGGGTGGAGTGGATCCGCAAGGCCATGCAGCTCAACCCCCATCATCCGGAACGCTTCTGGAGCCATCTCGGCAAGGCTCACTTCGCCGCCCGGCAGTATGGAGAGGCGATCGAGGCCTTCATGCACCTCTCGGTGCTGGACCACGTCCAGCATGCATTCGTCGCGGCCTGCTACGGCTGGCTCGGGGATGACATTGCGGCTCATGCGCATATGGAGAAGGTCCGGACGCTGGCCCCGGATTTCGACCTCGACGCCTTTCTCGCCACGCAGCATTACGTCCAGGAATCGGACCTGCAACACCTCAGCGAAGGGCTTGTCAAAGCGGGAGCGAAGGGCGGATCGGCGGCGGCGAACGGAATTGCAGCGCAATAGCGGCCCTTCGGGACATGAAGGCCCCGGATCGTTCCGGAGCCCGTCTTAGACTAAGGCCTGTTGAGATTCGGGATACCCGCCGCGGCTCGTTTGATCCCTCATCCCTGTGCTTGTCACAGGGATTCAGCCAGACCAAGTCCTTGGGCTGAAAGAACTCTTCCCGCACCGCAGACGCGGCGCTGCCCTCATCTCTGCGACAAGCACAGAGATGAGGGTTTTGTCCTTTGACCGGCTACGATCAAAGGACAAATGCAGTAGCTGCAATCAGCAGCGGTCGATGTAGCGGCGGCCGTAGCGGTCGCGGTAGTAGCACTGGCCCGGCTGGTCGGTGACGTGGCCGATCACGGCGCCGGATACGCCGCCGATCGCCGCGCCGACTGCCGCACCGCGGACGTCACCGGTGACCGCGCCCCCGATGATTGCCCCCGATACGGCGCCGATGCCGGCACCCTTTTCGGTTTGCGTGCAGCTCGCGACCGACAGGGCGACCAACACAAGCGCGATGGCTTTCTTCATGATGTCCTCTCCGATTTCGACGGATTCAGCGTGCCGCCTCGTCCGCCCCATAGTGATGGGAGGGTGCGAACCGCGGCCCTCCACTTGAACTTGCATTCGGAACATAACCCGCCGCCGAGGAAAATGCACGGATACGGCGAGATCGTTCTTATGCAACATAATGCGATCTTTCCTGAACGGAACATGAAGGCGCTGTTTCCGGCGTTACATACGCGCTCGCATTTTTTTGCCCCTTGTGGCGCGAAACGGTTGCGGCAGCCCGAAAAAAAGACAAATGTTACAACGTCGCCATGCGGGCTCGGGAGGAGCGGACCGCTGGCGGAAGGGCAATCGATATCGGTCGGCGCGTACTTCGAGTCGCGTGAACGCATCTCACCCGATTTGAAGCCGCGCTCGACTCTGGACCGACCCGGAGGAGCGAAATGGCGAAAATAACGATGACGGTCAACGGCCGCCAGGTAAGTGGTACCTGCGACGACCGAACGCTGCTGGTGCACTTTATCCGCGAAAATCTCGGCCTGACCGGGACGCATGTCGGCTGCGAAACGACGCAGTGCGGCGCATGCGTCGTTCACATGGACGGGCAATCGGTGAAAAGCTGTTCCATCCTTGCCGCCCAGGCGGCCGGCTCGGCGATCACGACGATCGAGGGCTTGGCGTCCAACGGCGAGCTTCACCCGGTCCAGGCGGCTTTCAAGACGTATCACGGACTGCAATGCGGCTTCTGCACGCCGGGAATGGTCATGACCGCCGTCGACATGATCCGGCGACATGGCGGCAATCTTGACGAGGCGACGGTACGGGCCGAGCTGGAAGGCAACATCTGTCGCTGCACCGGCTATCACAACATCGTCCAGGCGATCCTCGCCGCCGCGGCCGAGACGGGCGGCGCTCGCCAGGCGGCAGAATGAGGAAACCCAAAGGGAGCGCGATGCTGACGGAGCATCGCACTCGATTTTCGTCATTCCGCTCAAGCGGAAATTCGTTGCAGGACTTCGGGAGGAGATAAGCAATGGGCGTTGAAGGCATCGGCGCGCGGGTGGCGCGCAAGGAAGACAAGCGCTTCCTGACCGGCAAGGGGCGCTATACGGACGACATGGTCGTGCCCGGCATGAAATATGCGGTTTTCGTGCGCAGCCCGCATGCGCATGCGACCATCAGGAGCATCGACGCAACGTCGGCCAAGTCCATGCCCGGCGTGATCGACGTACTCGACGGCAAGCAGTTGCTGGCGGATGGGATCGGCAATCTCATCTGTGGCTGGATGATCCACTCGAAGGACGGCTCGCCGATGCGCATGGGCGCCTGGCGGCCGCTTGCCCACGAGACCGTGCGCTATGTCGGCGATGCGGTGGCGATCGTGGTCGCCGACAGTGTTGCGCAAGCGCGCGACGCGGCGGAGGCTGTGGTCGTGGATTACGAAACCCTGCCGGTCGTCACCGAAACGCTCCAGGCACTTGGCGAGGGCGAGCCGCAGATCCATCCGGAAGCGCCGGGCAATCTGATCTTCGATTGGGAGCTTGGCGACGCGGGCGCGGCCGATCAGGCGATCGCTGCGGCGGCGCACGTCACGGAACTGAAGATCATCAACAACCGCCTGTCGCCGAATGCGATGGAGCCGCGCGCGACGCTCGGAATCTATGATGCCGGCGACGACCATTTCACCTGCTACACCACCAGCCAGAACCCGCATCTTGCCCGGCTGGTGATGAGCGCCTTCTACAATGTCGCGCCGGAGAACAAGCTCCGGGTGATCGCTCCCGACGTCGGTGGCGGCTTCGGGTCCAAGATTTTCATCTATCCGGAAGAGATCGTCTGTCTGTGGGCCTCTAAGCGCACCGGCGTGCCGGTGAAATGGACCGCGGACCGCACCGAGGCCTTCCTGACGGACGCACACGGCCGCGACCATGTGTCGACGGTGAAGATGGCTTTCGACAGCAGCAACCGGATCACCGCGCTCAAGGTCGACACTATAGCCAATCTCGGCGCCTATATGTCTCTCTTCTCCTCCTGCGTGCCGACCTACCTCTATGCGACGCTCCTCTCCGGACAATATGCAATCCCGGCGATCCATGCCAATGTCCGCACCGTCTATACCAATACCGCGCCGGTCGACGCCTATCGCGGCGCCGGGCGGCCGGAGGCCACATACCTCCTGGAGCGCACGATCGAGACGGCCGCGCGCGAACTCGGCATTTCCCCCGCGGAACTCCGGCGCATCAACTTCATCCGCACCTTCCCCCATCAGACGCCGGTGATCATGAACTATGACGCGGGCGATTACGAAGCGTCGCTCAGGGGGGCGATGGAGGCGGCCGACTGGGACGGTTTCGCCGCGCGCAAGGCGGAAGCCGAGCGGCGGGGAATGAAGCGCGGCATCGGCATGAGCTGCTATATCGAAGCCTGCGGACTGGCGCCTTCCGCCGCCGTCGGTTCGCTCGGCGCCGGCGTCGGCCTGTGGGAATCGGCCGAGGTCAGGGTCAACGCGGTCGGCACCATCGAGGTGATGACCGGCTCGCACAGCCACGGCCAGGGGCACGAAACGACCTTCGCCCAGGTGGTTGCGGAGCGTTTCGGCGTGCCGATCGACAGCGTCAACATCGTCCATGGCGATACGGACAAGGTGCAGATGGGCATGGGAACCTATGGTTCCCGCTCCGGCGCCGTCGGCATGTCGGCCGTCTTCAAGGCGCTCGACAAGGTCGAGGCCAAGGCGAAAAGGATTGCGGCCCACATGATGGAGGCGGACGAGAGCGACATCGTCATCGAAGACGGCGCGCTCAAGGTGGCCGGTACCGACAGGTCAGTCCCCTGGTCGCAGGTGGCGCTTGCTTCCTATACGGCCCATAACCTGCCGCCCGGAATGGAGCCCGGCCTCAAGGAGGGCGCCTTCTACGATCCGAGCAACTTCACCTTCCCGGCGGGTTGCTACATCTGCGAAGTGGAGGTGGATCCGGAAACCGGCCGGACGAAGATCGTGCAGTTCGTCGCGGCGGACGATTTCGGCAATATCATCAACCCGCTGATCGTCGAGGGCCAGGTGCATGGCGGGCTGGCGCAGGGCATCGGCCAGGCGCTGCTCGAAGGGGTGCATTACGACCAGAGCGGTCAGCTGCTGACGGCGAGCTACATGGACTACGCGATGCCGCGCGCCGACGACCTGCCTTCGTTCACGGTGACAACCTCGAATACGCCCTGCCCGAGCAACCCGCTCGGCGTCAAGGGCTGCGGCGAGGCGGGCGCGATCGGCTCGCCGCCGGCGCTGATCAACGCCATCACGGACGCGATCGGCACCAACGAGCTCACCATGCCGGCGACCCCGCAGAAGGTCTGGGTCGCGGTGCATAGCGCGCATTGATCGGGAGGACTTGAGATGTATGAGACCAACTATCATCGGGCCTCCTCGGTCGAAGAGGCAGCGAACCTGATGGGGACCGCCGCGGAGGGAAAATATCTCTCCGGCGGCATGACGCTCATCCCGACGATGAAGCAGCGGCTGGCCGCCCCGAGCGACCTTGTCGATCTCAGGCACATTGCCGAGATGAAGGGCATCACCGTCGACGGCCGGTCGGTCAGGATCGGCGCGGCGACGACGCATGAGGAGGTCGCGACCTCCGCCGCGCTCGCCGCGGCCTGTCCGGCAATTTGCGGGCTTGCCAGCCACATAGGCGATCCGCATGTCCGCCACATGGGTACGATCGGCGGCTCCATCGCCAACAACGATCCGGCTGCGGACTATCCGGCCGCGATGCTGGCGCTCGATGCGGTGATCGTCACCGACAGGCGCGAGGTCAAGGCCGAAGACTTCTTCACCGGTCTCTTCGAAACGGCGCTCGAAGATGGTGAGATCGTGACCGCAGTCCGCTTCGAAGCGCCGGCGAAAGCGGCCTATCAGAAGTTCCCCAATCCGGCCTCGCGCTATGCGATGACCGGCGTCTTCGTCGTCCGCCGTGACGATGGCGGCGTGCGCGTTGCCGTGACCGGAGCCGGGTCGGACGGCGTCTTCCGCCACCGGGACCTGGAGGCGGCGCTTGCCGCCAACTGGTCTCCCGGTGCGGTCGCCAATGTGCAGGTGGACGATTCGGACCTGCTTTCCGATATTCATGCAAGCGCCGCCTATCGCGCCAATCTCGTCAAGGTGATGACGAAACGCGCCGTGGCGGCCGCCTGACAGGCCAACTTTGGTATCGAAAAAGGGCGGCAGCGGCCGTCCTTTTTCCGCAATTGCTTGACTTCGATCGATGTTCGGGAGAGTGAAGTTTTGCCAGCCATTTTGGAATGGTTCAAAACTGGGCACTCGGACTCGGTGTGATGCCGCGCCTGATTACGGCGGAAGGTTTGAAAATGTGTCGTCATTTTCCATCGCCTTTCCTGCTTGCCAGGCACGACACGCGCCGCGCAGAATGACCGAGGTCTGGGGCCGAGAGGCCTTTTGCCGCAGCCCGCGCGTCGGAGCCTGTCCGGGGTTGACCACTGATCGCTTTGAAGGAAGAAAGGCGACAGGGCACTGGAGATGATGATGGATTTCGAGAGTTTCTTCAAAAACGAGCTGGATGGGCTGCATCAGGAAGGCCGTTACCGGGTTTTCGCCGATCTCGCCCGCCATCGCGGCAGCTTCCCCAAGGCCACGCGCTACACGGCCGATGGCGCCCAGGAAGTGACCGTTTGGTGCTCGAACGACTATCTCGGCATGGGCCAGTGTCCCATCGTCACCGAGGCGATGAAGAACGCGATCGACGAATGCGGCGCCGGCGCCGGCGGGACCCGCAACATCTCCGGCACCAACCATTATCATGTGCTGCTCGAGCGCGAACTCGCCGACCTGCACGGCAAGGAATCGGCTCTTCTGTTCACCTCCGGTTACGTTTCGAACTGGGCCGCACTCGGGACGCTCTGTTCCAAGATTCCCGGCGTCATCGTCTTTTCGGATGCCGGCAACCACGCTTCGATGATCGAGGGCATCCGCCACTCGAAATGCGAGCGGGTCATCTTCAAGCACAATTCGGTGGCGGACCTCGAGGCCAAGCTTGCGGCCGCCGATCCGCGCGCGCCAAAGATCATCGCCTTTGAATCCGTCTATTCGATGGATGGCGACATCGCGCCGATCAGGGAATTCTGCGACCTCGCCGACAAATACGGCGCAATGACCTATCTGGACGAAGTGCACGCGGTCGGCATGTACGGCCCGCGCGGCGGCGGCATCGCCGAGCGCGAGGGGCTGATGCACCGGCTGACGGTCATCGAAGGCACGCTCGGCAAGGCCTTCGGCGTCATGGGCGGCTACATCACCGGATCGGCGGCGCTCTGCGACTTCATCCGCTCCTTCGCTTCCGGCTTTATCTTCACGACGGCGCTGCCGCCGGCGCTCGCCGCCGGCGCGCTCGCCTCCATTCGCCACCTGAAGGAAAGCCAGGTCGAACGTTTCGCGCACCAGGAGCGCGTGCGCCGGCTTCGGTCGCTGCTCGACCAGCGCGGTATTCCCCATATGGTCAATCCGAGCCATATCGTGCCGGTCATCGTCGGCGACGCCGCCAAGTGCAAGTGGATCTCCGACCTGCTGCTCGACAATTTCGGCATCTACGTCCAGCCGATCAACTATCCGACGGTGCCGAAGAAGACCGAGCGACTGCGCATCACCCCGACGCCCATGCATTCGGATGCCGATATCGACCATCTGGTGAGCGCGCTGCATTCGCTCTGGTCGCGCTGCGCGCTGGCAAGGGCGGTCGCGTAAGCTCCGGCGAGCTCTGACGGGGAGAGGGACTTTCTCGCCCGAACCTCTGTTTCGTAGCAGCGCTCGTATGGTGCAAGGCGCTGCCACTTGTCCCTTCGCCCCGCCTGCGGGGGAGAAGGTGGCCGGCAGGCCGGATGAGGAGCGGATTCGCCCGCAACAACTAACTCTCTACCGGATCATCTCGGCAGCCGCCCGCCGGGCTCTTTCATCGGCCGCAAAGACGTCGTCCATGCTCGTGGCGGCCGGCAGGCCGGCAAGCCCGTCCATCACCTTTTCGACGATTTCCGCCATGGCGAGGAAGCCGATGCGGCCCTTGATGAAGGCATCGAGGGCGGTCTCCTTGGCGCCGTTCAGCACCGCGCCCTGCACGCCGCCTTCCTCCATTGCCCGGCGCGCGAGTTTGATCGCCGGGAAGCGGACCTCGTCCGGCGCCTCGAAATCAAGCCGGGCGAGCCTGGCGAAGTCGAGGCGCTCGACCGGCAGGTCGCAGCGTTTCGGGTAGGACAGGGCATAGCCGATTGCGGTGCGCATGTCGGGGCAGCCGAGCTGTGCGAGTACGGAGCCGTCCGTATAGCCGACCATGGAGTGAACCACCGATTGCGGGTGGACGATCACCTCGATCTGCTCCGGCCTGAGACGGAAGAGGTGGCGCGCCTCGATCATCTCGAGCGCCTTGTTGAACATCGAGGCGCTGTCGATCGATATCTTGAGGCCCATCGACCAGTTCGGATGGGCGCGGGCCACATCCGCGGTCACGTGCCGCATTTCGTCGAGCGTCTTGGTGCGGAAAGGGCCGCCGGAAGCGGTGAGGACAATGCGTTCCACGGCGTGGCGCTGATCGTTTTCCAGCACCTGGAAGATCGCATTGTGTTCGCTGTCGACGGGCAGCAACCGGCCGCCGCCCTCGGCCACGGCATCGATGAAAAGGCTGCCGGCGGAAACGAGACATTCCTTGTTGGCAAGCGCGATGTCTGCGCCGCGGCGGGCAGCCGCCAGGGTGGGGCCGAGGCCGGCATTGCCGACGATCGCCGCCATGACCCAGCCGGCATCCCGCTCGGCCGCTTCGGTGAGGCCGCTTCGTCCGGCGGCGACCTCGATGCCGCTGCCGCTCAGCGCATCCTTGAGCTCGCCATAGCGATCCTCGTCGGCGGTTACCGCGAGCTCGGCGCCGATGCGGCGCGCCTGCTCGGCCAGCAGCGGTATATTGCCGTTGCCGGTCAGGGCGGCGATCTCGAAACGATCGCGTCCGCCGAGGCGCTCGATCACGTCGAGCGTGCTGGTCCCGATCGATCCGGTGGAGCCCAATATCGTCAGACGGCGCTTCAAGTCATCGCCGGATGCCATTGCCAAATCCCGTATTCTTCTCGTTTTAACGATTTAACTAGGCTCTACAGCCGAAAGCTACCGGCAACAAGGGTGGAGTCATAGCTCTTCTCTAAGAGACGGTGCTCAGGTAAGAATCCATAGCACCGCCGAACGATGATTTGCATGAGGAGTTTTTCGGATGCTGCAAGCCCTGACCGCCGCATCCTGCGCCTGCGTGCTGATCGAGCTTGCCTCCATGCGGACGGTGGCTGCCGAAAAGGTGCCGGAGGCGCTCGTCGGTTCGTGGCTTGCCGAGGACATAGGCGGCCGGGGCGTGATCGACGATCTTCAGACGACGCTCGAGATCCGCGGCGACGGCACCTATGGCGGCATGGCCGGCTGCAATCATTTCACCGGAACGTTCAGCCTCTCCGGCGCGGCGATCACCTTCGGGCCGGCTGCAGCTACCCGCAAGATGTGCGTACCGGCGGTCATGGACCAGGAGCGGAAGTTCTTCGAAGCTCTGAAGACGGAGCTTACCTGGCGAATAGAGGGATCCAAGCTCGTTCTCGGCGGGCGAAACGGGAAGAGCTTGCTGCAGCTAGCCTCTATGCAGTCGCGGAACGGCAACCGGGCAGAGCTGACGATCGAAACTCCCGACGCCGGCGCAGTCGACCGGCGGACGGTCCGCTATGCCTGCGGCGACAGGACGATCGAGGCCGAATACATCGACGCCGGGTCCGTGTCGCTCGCGACCTTCACCGTCGACGGCACATTCATCGTGGCATCGAACGTGATTTCCGGATCGGGCGCCAGATATGCCGGCGGCCGATATATCTGGTGGACGAAGGGCGGCGAGGCGATGCTTTTCGACACGACGAAAGGCGACGAGGATCCGGGGATAGCGTGCAAGGAAGTGGAATAGCGGGGCCGCCTCGACACAGGCCGGACGGGATTGTACTTCTGAACCATGCTTCACTGGCTCGATATCGATTACCGCACGCTATTTCGATTGGGAGATGGCGGCCGGATAGAACGGGAGAACGATCCGGAGGGGTCGCCCGGGCCAGGCTTTTGGCTGGCAGGATGCGCCGAGGGAAATATTTTCGGGGTGCGGACCGATGTGCCCGAAGACATAGCCGAAGAGCTCGAGAGGCTTGTCGCCGACGAACCGCCATTCACCCATCCGGGCATTCCAAAACACCTTGGTCGTTATCTGCCTTTGCTCGGCGGAAGCGGGCCCGTGAAGTACAATTTCGGCTTGATCTACGAGCTGCCGCACGCCTTGGCCTATGAGGGCCGTGCGCGCTTGATCGAAAGCGGCACCGGGGAAGGCCGGGAGCTGACGCGTACCTGGGCAGCAAACGGAGTCCCCCAAGGTCTGTTCGACCTCGGCTTTCACGACGTGACAGACCTCTGGGAGCCCTGGTGTGCTGCGGCTGCGGGCGACGAGATCGCCTCGATCGCCTTTGCAGCGCGGCTTTCGGATGCTGGAGTCGAACTCGGTCTGGTAACGGCGAAGGCCTTCAGGGGGCAGGGCCTCGGGGCAGCCGCTACCGCCGGCTGGTCCCGCTTGCCTGAGCTGCGCTCCCGCACCCTGTTCTACAGCACGGATCGCGAAAATCACGCATCGCAGCGGGTTGTCGCCCGCCTCGGCCTTCGGCTTCGAGGAGCAAGCTTGAGGGTAGGCTAGAGCATTTCCGCTTTTCTCCGAATCGCGGAACTCTCTAACCCTTTGTTTTTCCGCGATGCCGGCCGGAAAACCCCTGCGTACTTTTCGTGGAATTGCTCCAGGTGTGGAGAGTGGCCCGGCATGGGGCACCATGCGGGCTCACGCGCCGCTGTTTGTGTCGCCACCTTCGTCCAACTCATGTAATTCGATAAAGCCATATTGCTCCAGCCACTCACGAAGGATGAGGCGGATTATCTCGTCCCGGGTCATCTGGAGTTCTTCGCAGGCCAGAGCGAGGGCCAACTCAACGTCATCCTCGAAGATCATCGCCTCACCTGCACAGTACAACCACGAGATAGAAGGGTCTCACAGCACAGGTTGCAGTCAAGGATTACGGAGCGTGCTCAATGGGATAAGCCAAAATGGGCTAAGACTATCGGCCATTTAATGTCGGACTTAAGTCTTAAAAGAAAGCACCGCGCGTGGATACGCGCGGCGCTCGAACTTTCATCCACTTCGATCAGGCGAAGAGAAAATCGGCGCTGCTGAAGTGCGAGGCAGCGAGGGTATTCGTCGGGTCGTCGACATGTATCGACAGCGCATTGCCCGTCGAATCATAGCCTTTCAACATCACGTCTCCGCTGGCGTCATCATACGCAAAAATGGTACCAGCCGCGCCGGAGCTCGAATATTGCTTGATTCCCAGGTTCTCCAGGACAAGCAGATCGGTGCCGTCCTGAAAGTCCATGACGGAGTCCCGTCCGACGAGCGAACCCGCGCCCTTGAAGACGAAGCGGTCGGCATCGGCGCCACCCCACAGGATGTCGCTTCCCGCGTCGCCAAGAAGGGTATCTCTCCCCGTGTCACCGCGAAGCGTGTCGTTTCCTTCTGCGGCAATGACCAGGTCGTTGCCGAGACCGCCATTAAGGACGTCGTCGCCGGCTTCGCCCGACAGGATATCGTCGCCGGCATCCCCGAATGCCAGATCGTTGCCGGCGCCCGCGGCAATCCGATCGTTACCGTTACCGCCGCGGGCTTCGTCGATGCCGCCCTCGGAGTCGAGCACGTCATTCCCGTCACCGCCATCGAGGTAGTTGTTCCCGTCGCCGCCATCGACGATGTCGTCGCCGATGCCGCCATAGACCCGGTCGTTTCCGGATTGGCCCTTCAGAGCGTCGTTGCCCTCTTCGCCGTAGATCGTATCGTTGCCGGCGCCACCACCGACCGCCTGCTGCGTCAGCTTGCCCGTTGCGGGATCAATGCGGTTGTTGAAGCCGTCATTTCCCGAGCCCGCATAGATGATGTCGTCTCCCGCTCCGCCGTCGATGTATTCCTCGCCGGCGCCCCCATAGATCTGGTCGTGGCCGGCGTCTCCCAGGATATGGTCATGGCCATCGCCGCCGTTGATGATGTCATTGCCGTCTTCGCCGGAGAAGATATCGTTGCCGAGCCCGCCGATCAGCGTGTCGGCGCCGGCGCCGCCGTCGAAGCTGTCATTGCCGTCGCCGCCCTCCGCATAGTCATCGCCCGCTCCGGCCTTGAAAAAGTCGTTGCCGAGCCCACCATAGAGGAAGTCGTTGCCGAGCCCGCCATCGAGATAGTCATCACCGGCATTACCCCAAATGGAATCACTGCCATCATAGCCGCGGATCGTGTCCGCAAGATTCGTACCGATGAGCTTGTTGGCAACGTTGGTTCCATTGATGTTCATTCGTCTACTCCCTGCTGTTCTGACGGCGGGGGTGGTGAAGTTCGAATGAGGCATAACGGTGACACGCCTTACGCCGGACTTGCGCGCTTGGAAGCAAGCTGTTGTTTACGCAAAAGGAAAAAGGCGGCAGTTGTGTGGATAACGTTTTTCCCGTCTATCGTAAAGCTTTCAGCTACCTGCGATTGACATCGCTATGCTTGAGGTTGAAATCGCAATGAGGAGAAAGATTTGCGGCTGAAGGAGTTGTACTAGCGAAGTCGCTCCTCAGCGTGAGGACTGGCGATTGCCGCATGAGGGTGGAGACAGCCTGCCGTGGGCCGTACAGCGCGACGCATCTCGGGCAGATATCGTTCACCGTAGTGCTCGCCGGTGGCAGCCGCGGCGCCTCTTGGTGATCCCGGCGCGATTCGAACGCGCGACCCCCAGATTAGGAATCTGGTGCTCTATCCTGCTGAGCTACGGGACCACTTAGAATAGACCCATACAAAAGCGAGGCACTTTCGCCAAGTGTTTTTCGGCGATCGCAGCCGATTTGCAGGCGCTCCCGAGAGGGGGGCTAGCGTCCCCGGCGCCGTGGATGCTAAGCAGGGCCCGCGGCGCCGGAGGAGAGGCTGCCGCGTTCCTCGCCAACGATCTTTATCCCAAAGACCAGATACATGTTCATCGGAATTGACTGGGGCGGCACGAAAATGGAGGTCATCGCGCTCGATCGCGATGGCGAGACGCGTGCCCGCCATCGTGTCCCGACACCCACCAGCGGCTATGAGGATTGCATCCGTGCCGTCGTAGAGCTCGTCGCCTCGGCCGAAAGCACGGCCGGCGAGCGCGGCTCGATCGGCATCGGCATACCCGGCAGTCCCAATCCGCGCACCGGCATCGTGCGCAATTCCAATGCGGTGCTCATCAACGGCAAGCCGCTCGGGCGGGATCTTGCGGCGGCGCTCGGACGCGAGGTGCGCCTGGCCAACGACGCCAATTGCCTGGCGGTCTCCGAAGCCGTCGACGGGGCGGGCAAGGACGCGGGCGTCGTCTTCGGCGTGATCGTGGGTACGGGCCACGGCGGGGGTCTGGCAATCGGCAAGAAGGTTCACGCCGGCTACCAGGGCGTTGCGGCCGAGATCGGCCATTATCCGCTGCCCTGGATGACGAAGGACGAATATCCGGGGCACAGGTGCTGGTGCGGCAAGCTCGGTTGCCTCGACATGTATGCCTGCGGCACCGGGCTGGAGCTCGACTACCGCATGACGACCGGGACGGACCGGCGCGGGCGGGACATCATCGAGGCGAAGCGCGCCGGCGATCCGGTGGCAATCGGTGTCTACGGGCGTTTCGTCGACCGGCTGGCCCGCAGCCTCGCGCTTTTGACCAACATCGTCGATCCCGACGTCTTCGTGCTCGGCGGCGGCATGTCCAATGTCGACGAGATTTACGGCGAGTTGCCGGCGTCGATCACCAGATATCTCTTCGGCGACAGTTTCGAGACGCCGATTCGCAAGGCGGTGCACGGCGACAGTTCCGGCGTGCGCGGCGCCGCATGGCTCTGGAAGGATTAACCGGCCAGGCGGGGAATTTTGCCGGATCGCGCATCGCACTCGTCCAGTTCGAACCACTGACCAAGCGGAGGCATCATGAACATAGACAATGATCTGCGCCGGATTGCGCTGCAGGAGCAGCAATTGCAGTTCGAGCGCTTCGATCTCGATACGGCCTGGAAGCTAGGCGCCACGCTTCGCCGGATGGCCGGGGAACGCAAGCTCGGCTGCGTCATCGACATCACGCTCTACTCCATGCAGGTCTTCTATGCGGCCCTCGATGGGGCGACGCCGGACAATCCGAACTGGGTGCGCCGCAAGCGCAACACGGTGTTCCGCCTGTTCAAGAGCAGCTACGCCACGGGGCTCAGCCTGCTCAAGCAGCAAACGAATTTGCAGGCGAAGCTCGGCCTGCCGGATGCTGAGTTTGCCGCCCACGGCGGCAGCTTCCCGATCGTCGTCAAGGGAACGGGCTGCATCGGCGCGGTCACGGTCTCCGGCCTGCCGCAGCGGGAGGACCACAATCTCGTGGTCGAGGCGCTCGCAGAACTTCTCGGCGCGGATCACGACGCGCTGAAGCTGGAAAGCTGACGGAAAGCGGGTGGGCATGGATATTCATCTCCAGGCAGGCGAACTCGCGGGCTGGCTGAACGATGCTGCCTTGCCGCTCTGGCGGCAGAAAGGCTTCGACGGGGAGGGTGGCGGCTTCGTCGAGACGATCGACATGAAAGGCGAACCGACGCGCGACGATCGCCGCTCCCGCGTGCAGCCCCGGCAGGTCTACTGCTTCGCCGCGGCGGGCCGGCGCGGCTGGGATGGAGACTGGCGCACCGCCGCCGAAGGCGGCCTTCTCTATTTCGATCGCGTCTACGGACAGCCGGGCGGCTTCTACGGGGCGCTGGCGAATGCCGACGGCAAGCTCATCGACGCTTCCTTCGACCTCTACAACCAGGCCTTCGCCTTGCTTGCCTTCGCCCATTTGGCGGAAGTCCTGCCGGAGCGCGGAGCCGAGATGGTGGGGCGCAGCGACAAACTCAGGCGGCAGCTCGAGGCCCGTTGCAAGCATCCGCTCGCCGGTTTCGAGGAGGACGACCCGCCGCGCCTGCCGCTCGGCTCCAATCCGCATATGCACCTTTTCGAGGCCTGTCTTGCGAGCGAGGAGGTGGAAGGCTTCGACCGCGTCGCCTGGGCCAATCTCGCCGACGAGATCGCGCATCTGGCCATGGACCGGTTCATCGACGCCGAGAGCGGGGCGCTGCGTGAGTTCTTCGATCACGACTGGGCGCCGTTCCCCGGCGAAAAGGGCCGTATCGTGGAGCCGGGGCACCTTTTCGAATGGGCGTGGCTCCTCCTGCGCTGGGCGGAACGGCGCGGCAATGCGCAGGCGATCGTCAAGGCGCGGCGGCTTTTCGAGATCGGCGAGAAAGACGGAACCTGCCCCGACCGGGACGTGGTCGTCATGACGCTCTTCGACGATTTCTCCGTTGCCGATCCGACAGCGCGGCTTTGGCCACAGACGGAGTGGCTGAAGGCGGCGATCCGCTTTGCGGCTCTGACGGAAGGTGCGGAGCGAGAGCGTTATCTGGCTTCGGCTGGGCGCGCCGCAGCGGCGCTGCAGCGCTTCCTGAACGTGCCTGTCCGCGGCCTCTGGCGCGACAAGCAGAAGGCGGATGGCAGCTTCGTCGAAGAGCCGGCGCCAGCAAGCACCTTCTATCATATTCTTTGCGCGATCTATGAACTGGAGGATTGCCTTAAGCGGATGTGACCGGCGTCGGCAGACCTTCCGTCCTCATCGAGAGAGCGCATTATTCGGCCCGCCGCATCCGCGGCGGGCTATTTTATTGCCAATCTGCAATTGTGACCGGTGCGTATGTTGACATAAAGATATCTTTATGTGAGTAAATCGATAATTCTTTGTCGTTTTCAGAACGGGAGATCTCCCATGTCCGCCGCCGACGCCCTCTTTGGAAACGTCTCGCCCAAGCCGGATGGTTCCGAAGTCTTTCGGCAGCTCGCCCAGGCGGCGGCTGAACGCATCCTCATCATGGATGGCGCCATGGGAACGGAGATCCAGCAGCTCGGTTTCGTGGAGGATCACTTCCGCGGCGAGCGCTTCGGTGGCTGCGCCTGCCATCAGCAGGGCAACAACGACCTCCTGACGCTCACTCAGCCGAAGGCGATCGAGGATATTCATTACCACTACGCCATCGCCGGCGCCGATATCCTCGAAACCAACACCTTCTCCTCGACGCGGATCGCCCAGGCCGATTACGGCATGGAGGACATGGTCTACGATCTCAATCGCGACGGCGCGCGGCTGGCGCGGCGAGCCGCGAAGCGGGCCGAGGCGGAGGATGGCCGGCGGCGCTTCGTGGCAGGCGCGCTCGGCCCCACCAACCGCACCGCTTCGATTTCGCCGGACGTCAACAACCCCGGCTATCGAGCCGTCAGCTTCGACGATCTGAGGCTCGCCTATGCCGAGCAGGTGCGGGGCCTCATCGACGGCGGTGCCGACATCATCCTGATCGAGACGATCTTCGACACGCTGAATGCCAAGGCGGCGATCTTCGCGACGCAGGAAGTCTTTGCCGAAAAGGGCGTCCGCCTTCCGGTGATGATCTCCGGAACGATCACCGATCTCTCCGGCCGTACCCTCTCCGGCCAGACGCCTACGGCCTTCTGGTATTCGGTGCGCCATGCGGATCCGTTTACGATCGGGCTCAACTGCGCGCTCGGCGCAAATGCGATGCGCGCCCATATAGACGAGCTTTCGGCGGTCGCCGACACGCTCGTCTGCGCCTATCCGAATGCCGGCCTGCCGAACGAGTTCGGCCGCTATGACGAAAGCCCCGAGCAGATGGCGGCGCAGGTCGAGGGCTTCGCCCGGGACGGTCTCGTCAACATCGTCGGCGGCTGCTGCGGTTCCACGCCGGCCCATATCCGCGCCATTGCCGAAGCGGTTGCCAAATATCCGCCGCGCCGGGTGCCCGAGATCGATCGCCGCATGCGGCTTTCCGGCCTCGAACCCTTCACGCTTACCGACGAGATTCCCTTCGTCAACGTCGGCGAACGCACCAACGTCACCGGCTCGGCGAAGTTCCGCAAGCTGATCACCGCCGGGGACTACGCCGCCGCACTCGATGTGGCGCGTGATCAGGTGGCGAATGGCGCCCAGATCATCGACGTCAACATGGACGAAGGCCTGATCGATTCGAAGCAGGTGATGGTCGAGTTCCTGAACCTCGTCGCCTCCGAGCCGGATATCGCCCGTGTACCGGTGATGATCGATTCGTCGAAATGGGAGGTGATCGAAGCCGGGCTCAAATGCGTCCAGGGCAAGGCGCTGGTGAACTCCATCTCGCTCAAGGAAGGCGAGGCGGCTTTCCTGCACCATGCGCGCCTCGTGCGCGCCTATGGCGCCGCGGTCGTGGTGATGGCGTTCGACGAGAAGGGCCAGGCCGACACGAAAACCCGCAAGGTGGAAATCTGCCGGCGGGCCTATCGGCTGCTGACGGAAGAGGTTGGCTTCCCCCCGGAGGACATCATCTTCGACCCGAATATCTTCGCGGTCGCGACCGGCATCGAGGAGCACAACAATTACGGCGTCGACTTCATCGAGGCGACGCACGAGATCATCGCGGCACTGCCGCATGTCCACGTCTCCGGCGGCGTGTCGAACCTCTCCTTTTCCTTCCGCGGCAACGAGCCGGTGCGCGAGGCGATGCACGCCATCTTCCTTTATCACGCGATCCAGGCCGGCATGGACATGGGCATCGTCAATGCCGGACAGCTCGCCGTCTATGATGCGATCGACCCGGAACTGCGCGAAACCTGCGAGGACGTGGTGCTCAACCGCCGGGCCGATTCGACCGAGCGCCTCCTGGAGATCGCCGAGCGCTATCGCGGGAAGGGCGGGAGCCAGGGCAAGGAGAAGGACCTTGCCTGGCGCGAATGGCCGGTGGAGAAGCGGCTCGAACATGCGCTCGTCAATGGAATTACCGAATTTATCGAAGCCGATACGGAAGAGGCCCGGCTTGCCGCCGAGCGGCCGCTGCATGTCATCGAAGGCCCGCTGATGGCCGGGATGAACGTCGTGGGCGATCTCTTCGGTTCCGGCAAGATGTTCCTGCCGCAGGTGGTCAAGTCCGCCCGGGTGATGAAGCAGGCCGTTGCGGTGCTGCTCCCCCATATGGAGGAGGAGAAGCGCGCCAATGGCGGCGGCGAGGCGCGCGAGAGTGCCGGCAAGATCCTGATGGCGACCGTCAAGGGCGACGTGCACGACATCGGCAAGAACATCGTCGGCGTCGTGCTCGCCTGCAACAATTACGAGATCATCGACCTCGGCGTCATGGTGCCCTCGGCTAAGATCCTCGAAGTGGCGCGCGAACAGAAGGTCGACATCGTCGGTCTTTCCGGCCTCATCACGCCGTCGCTGGACGAGATGGCGCATGTCGCTTCCGAGCTCGAACGGGAGGGCTTCGATGTCCCGCTGCTGATCGGCGGGGCGACGACCAGCCGCGTGCACACGGCCGTGAAGATCAATCCGCGTTACAGCCTCGGCCAGACGGTCTATGTCACCGACGCCAGCCGCGCGGTCGGCGTCGTATCGAGCCTGCTCTCGCCGGAAGTCCGCGACTCCTACAAGAAAACGGTCCGCGCGGAGTATCTGAAGGTTGCCGACGCACATGCCCGCAACGAAGCCGAGAAGCGCCGTCTGCCGCTTTCCCAGGCGCGGGCGAATGCCTTTCGGATAGATTGGGACGCCCACCAGCCGAAGGTTCCGTCCTTCCTCGGCACGCGTGTTTTCGAGGGATGGGACCTCGCCGAACTCGCCCGCTATATCGACTGGACGCCGTTCTTCCAGACCTGGGAGCTGAAGGGGGTATTCCCGAAAATCCTCGATGACGAACGCCAGGGGGCTGCCGCTCGCCAGCTCTTCGAGGATGCGCAGGCGATGGTCGAAAAGATCGTGGCCGAGGCATGGTTCGCCCCGAAGGCCGTGATCGGCTTCTGGCCGGCCGCCAGCATGGGCGACGACGTCCGCCTGTTTGCCGACGAGGTGCGCGAAGCCGAGCTTGCCACCTTCTTCACGCTCCGCCAGCAGATGGTGAAGCGCGACGGCCGGCCGAACGTCGCCCTTGCCGACTTCGTCGCCCCGGCGGCGAGCGGCAAGCGGGACTATGTCGGCGGTTTCGTGGTGACGGCCGGCATCGAGGAAGTGGCGATCGCCGAACGCTTCGAACGGGCGAACGACGATTATTCCTCGATCATGGTCAAGGCGCTTGCGGACCGCTTCGCAGAGGCCTTTGCCGAGCGCATGCATGAATATGTCCGCAAGGAGCTCTGGGGCTATGCTCCGGACGAAGCCTTCACGCCGCAGGAATTGATCGCCGAGCCCTATGCCGGCATCCGCCCTGCGCCCGGCTACCCGGCGCAGCCCGACCACACGGAAAAGGAGACGCTTTTCCGGCTCCTGGATGCGGAAGCCGCTATCGGCGTCCGGCTCACCGAGAGCTATGCGATGTGGCCGGGCTCTTCGGTATCGGGCCTCTATGTCGGCCACCCCGATTCCTATTACTTCGGCGTCGCAAAGATCGAGCGCGATCAGGTGGAGGACTATGCCGATCGCAAGCGCATGAGCGTCCGCGAGGTCGAGCGCTGGCTTTCGCCGATCCTCAATTACGTGCCGATGCCGGAGACGGAAGCGGCGGAGTAGGGTGGACGAATATGGGGTTTGCCGCCGCTTGCCCCTCATCCGCCTGCCGGCACCTTCTCCCCGCAGGCGGGGAGAAGGGACAAGCGGCGCCGACTGAACCCCGCATTCACCGCCCGCCCGAGGGAGCGAGCGGGCGCGGCATATCCCTTCTCCCCGCCTGCGGGGAGAAGGTGGCGGCAGCCGGTTGAGGGGCAAGCGGTAGTGTGCTGAAGGTTCTGCAAATTCACTGAGAGAGGCGGTCATGGCAGGCTGGTGATGTTGACGTTACCTGATTCCCTGGAAGGAACGCCACCATGACCAAGACTGAAGGTAAGACAGCCAGCGCCGCCGTCAAAGACATTTTGCTTTCGAACCCCGATGGGCTGCGCGAGGTGATCCGCACGGTGATGCAGGAGGTGCTGGAAGCGGAGATGGACGAGGCGCTGGGAGCTGCGAAAGGCGAGCGCACGCCGGAGCGGCTCGGCTACCGTTCGGGCCACTATGGCCGCACGCTGATCACGCGGGTGGGCAAGCTCGAGCTGCGGGTGCCGCAGGATCGCTCGGGGCACTTCTCCACCGAATTGTTCGAACGCTATCAGCGCTCCGAGCGGGCGCTGGTGGCAACCTTGGCGGAGATGTATGTGCAAGGGGTGTCGACGCGGAAGGTCAAGGCGATCACCGAGGAGCTGTGCGGCCATGCCTTCTCGGCGTCATCGATCTCGGCGATCAACAAGCGGCTGGACGAGAGCCTGAAGGCCTTTGCCGAGCGCTCGCTTGAAGAGCCGTTTGCCTACCTGATCCTCGATGCCCGTTATGAGAAGGTGCGCGAGGCCGGTGTGGTGATGAGCCAGGCGGTGTTGATCGCTGTCGGCATCGACTGGGACGGACGGCGGCAGATCCTGTCGGTCGAGATGGCCGGCCGTGAAAGCCGTTCCGCCTGGAAGGACTTCCTCGTCAGGCTGAAAGGGCGCGGTTTGAAGGGCGTCGAACTGGTGGTCTCCGACGACCATGCCGGTCTCGTCGCGGCAATTGGCGAGGTGATCCCGGAAGCTGCCTGGCAGCGCTGTTACGTGCATTTCCTCAGGAACGCCCTCGATCACCTGCCGCGCAAACATGGCGACGATTGCCTGCAGGAGCTTCGATGGCTCTATGATCGCCGCGACCTTGATGAGGCGAAGGCCGATCTCGCCGCGTGGCTGGGAAAATGGTCGGTCCGCTATCCGCGCCTGACCTCCTGGGTTGAGGAAACCATCGAGCAGACGCTGACCTTCTTTCGTCTGCCGCGCCAGCATCACAAGCACCTCAAGAGCACCAACATGCTGGAACGCCTCAACGAGGAAATCCGCCGCAGAACCTACGTCGTGCGCATCTTTCCCAACACCGAGAGCTGCCTACGCCTCGTCCGCGCGCTCGCCGTCGAAACCCACGAAAACTGGATGGAGGCCAATCGCTACATCAACATGGACGACCTGCGAGAGCACAAGAAACTCGCACTCCGTCAAGCCGCATGACCAGCACGCATGACCGCCCAATTTTGCAGAACTTGACGCACACAACCGGGCAAGCCCGACCGAGCGGGGGTTGAGGCGGTTGGGTTCCCGAGGGATCCCCTTCATGAGCAGTATCCGCCGCACCGGCGCGCAAGAGATATGTGCATGCCGTAGCATTTCGATGGGGAGAAGGAACGAGCGGCGCGCTCCCCGGAATGTTAGTGCACTGTTTTTGCAGAACAATCCCAGCGCTTATCGGCCTGCAGCCAGGATCATCTCAGCCGCCTTTTCCGCGATCATGATCGTCGGGGAATTGGTGTTGCCGGAGGTGATCGTCGGCATGATCGAGGCATCGGCGATGCGCAGGCCGGCGATGCCGCGCAGCCGCAACTCGGGATCTACGACGCTATCCGGGTCGCTGCCCATCCGGCAGGTGCCGACGGGATGGAAGATCGTCGTGCCGATGTCGCCTGCCGCGCGTTTCAGCTCCTCATCCGTCTGGTAGTCCGGACCGGGCTTGAACTCGACCGGCTTGTAACGGGCGAAGGCGGGCTGCGCGACGATGCGGCGGGTGAGCCGGATCGACTTCACGGCCACATCCCGGTCGGCCTCGGCCGTCAGGTAGCGCGGACGGATGTCGGGCGCCGCTGCGAAATCCGGGCCCTTCAGATGTACCGAACCGCGGCTTTCCGGCCGCAGATTGCAGACGCTCGCGGTGACGGCGGGGAAGGGGTGTACCGGTTCGCCGAACTTTTCGAGCGTCACCGGTTGGACATGATACTGCAGATCCGGCGTTTCCTTCTCCGGGCCCGAGCGCGTGAAGATGCCGAGCTGGCTTGGCGCCATGGCCATCGGGCCGGAGCGGCGGACGAGATATTCGAGGCCGATCGCCGCCTTGCCGAAAAGTGAAGTCGCCTTTTCATTGAGCGTCGGGACGCCGGTCACCTTGTAGGCGAGGCGCAATTGCAGGTGGTCCTGCAGGTTTTCGCCGACTGACGGCAGTTCGTGGCGCACTTCGATGCCGTTTTCATGAAGCACGTCGGGCCGGCCGATTCCGGAGAGTTCGAGGATATGCGGCGAGCCGATCGCTCCGGCCGAAAGCACCGTTTCGCGGCGCGCACGGGCGCTTTTTACGGTGCCGTCATGCTGGAACTCGACGCCGGCGACGCGGCCGTCCTCGAGAATGAGCCGGCGGACATGGGCCTTCGTCAGAATCGTAAGGTTCCGCCGATTCCGGGCTGGCTTCAGAAAGGCCTTGGCCGTATTCCAGCGGATGCCGGACCGCTGATTGACATCGAAATAACCTGAGCCCTCGTTGTTTCCGCGGTTGAAGTCGTCGGTCTCCGGAATGCCCGCCTCGGTCGCGGCCTTCTGGAAGGCATCGAGCACCGCCCATCGGACGCGTGCCTTCTCGACCCGCCATTCGCCGCTTGCTCCGTGCATGTCGTCGGCGCCGCGGTAATGATTCTCGGATTTCCTGAAGAACGGCAGCACGTCGTTCCAGCTCCAGCCGGGGCAGCCGAGCTGGCGCCAGAGGTCGTAGTCTCGCGCCTGCCCGCGCATGTAGATCATGCCGTTGATCGAGGAGCAGCCGCCGAGCACCTTGCCGCGCGGGTAACCGAGAGACCGGCCGTTGAGGCCTTCCTCCGCCGCGGTGGTGAAGCACCAGTCGGTGCGTGGATTGTTGATGCAATAGAGATAGCCGACCGGAATGTGGATCCAGTGATAGTTGTCGCTGCCGCCGGCCTCGAGCAGCAGCACGCGGCGGTCCGGGTCTTCCGACAGGCGGTTGGCGAGCACGCAGCCGGCGCTACCCGCTCCGACGATGATGTAGTCGAACGTGTCCATTGGTTTTCTCTATGTCGGGGCCCGACGTGGTTCGGACCGATGCATGGTCAATGCTTGTGTCGATGCTCGAAGCCGAGCCTGCGGCCGAGCCGGGAGTTGTAGAACTCGCCGACGATGCCGCGGCGGAACAGAAGCACGCAGACCATGAAGACGATGCCGGTTATGATCGTGACCGGAAATTCCGAGGTCGCCAGATAGTTCTGCAGCGTCACGACGAGACCCGCGCCGAAGAGCGGCCCGATCAGCGTTCCGATGCCGCCGAGAAGCGTCATCAGGATGACTTCGCCGGACATCTGCCAGCTGACGTCGGTCAGCGTCGCGAACTGGAAGACGAGTGCCTTCAGACCGCCGGCAAGCCCGGTCAGCGCCGCCGACATCACGAAGGCTGCGAGTTTGTAGTTCCTGACCGAGTAGCCGAGCGAGATCGCGCGCGTCTCGTTCTCGCGGATCGACTTCAGGATCATTCCGAAGGGCGAATTGATGATCCGCCAGATCATGGCGATGCCGATAACGAAGACGGCGAGCACGAAATAATACATGTTCGTCGGCTGCGAGAGATCGATGAAACCGAGGAGATGGCCGCGAGGCACCGATTGGATACCGTCCTCGCCGCGGGTGAACCCGGCCTGGAGGCAGAAGAAATAGAACATCTGGGCCAACGCCAGCGTGATCATGGCGAAATAAATGCCCTGCCGGCGGATCGCGAAGAAGCCGACGACCGCGCCGAGAAGGGCAGCGCCGACGACGCCGAGGAGGATGCCGAGTTCGGGCGGCACGCCCCATTCCTTGACCGCATGCGCGGTGAAATAGGCCGCGCCGCCGAAGAAGGCGGCATGGCCGAAGGAGAGCAGCCCCGTATAGCCGAGCAGCAGATTGAAGGCGCAGGCAAACAGCGCGAAGCATAAGATCTTCATGAGGAAGACGGGGTAGAAGAACAGGGGCGCGAGCAGCAGGCAGGCAAGGCCGACGCCGAGAAACACCGTCTGAACGATGGCCGGCGAGCGTTCCTTCCGCTTCGCGAGTTCAAGTGTCAGCGTCATATCAAGCATCCCGACCGAAGAGACCCGCGGGCCTCAGCAGGAGAACGATGGCCATGATCACGAAGATCACGATGTTGGAGGCCTCCGGATAGAAGACCTTGGTCAGTCCTTCGGCGATGCCCAGCAGATAACCGGTGACGATCGCGCCCATGATCGAGCCCATGCCGCCGACGACGACCACTGCGAAGACGACGATGATGATGTTCGATCCCATCAGCGGCGAGACCTGGTAGATCGGCGCCGCGAGAACTCCGGCAATTGCGGCGAGCGCCGCGCCGAGCCCGTAGGTCAGCGTCAGCAGAAAGGGCACGTTGATGCCGAAGGATTGCACCAGGACCGGATTCTCCGTAGCGGCGCGCAGATAGGAGCCGAGCTTGGTCTTCTCGATCATGAGCCAGGTGCCGAGGCAGATCACCAGCGAAAAGACGATGACCCAGCCGCGATAGATTGGCAGGAACATGAAGCCGAGATTGGCCCCGCCCATAAGCAGCGCCGGCGTCGCATAGGGCTGGCCGGACGCGCCGTAGAGATAGCGGAAGGTGCCTTCGATGGTGAGCGCCAGGCCGAAGGTGAAGAGGAGGCCGTAGAGCGGATCGAGCGTATAGAGCCGTCTCAGCATCGTGCGTTCGATAACGGCGCCGATGAGGCCGACGAGAAGGGGCGCGAGAATGAGCGCCGGCCAATAGCCGATGCCCAAATAGGAGAGCAGCAGCCAGGCCATGAAGGCGCCGAGCATATACTGCGCACCGTGGGCGAAGTTGATGACGCGCAGGAGCCCGAAGATGATGGCGAGGCCGAGGCTCAGGAGCGCATAGAAGGAGCCGTTGATGAGCCCGATCAGCAGCTGCCCGAGGAAGGCCTGGAGGGGAATTCCGAAAATCATCGTCATGGCCTACACCCCGAGCACATCATGCAGCATATCCATGCGCCCTGAAAGTTCCGAAACCGGAAACTCGCCGGCCACACGCCCATGATCCATCAGGTAGAAGCGGTCCGCGACCTTGCTCGCGAAGCGGAAGTTCTGTTCCACCAGGAGAACGGTCATGCCGCGTTCCTTCAGCTTCTTCAGCACCTCGCCGATGCGCTGGACGATCACCGGGGCAAGTCCCTCGGTCGGCTCGTCGAGCAGCATCATCCGCACTCCGGTCCGCAGGATGCGCGCGATCGCCAGCATCTGCTGCTCGCCACCCGAGAGCTTGGTTCCGGCGCTGTTGCGGCGCTCGTGGAGATTGGGAAACAGCTCGAATATCTCGTCGATCGTCATGCCGCCCTTCGCGACGGCCGGCGGCAGCAAGAGGTTTTCGTAGACGGTAAGCGTCGAGAAGATGCCGCGCTCCTCGGGGACGAATCCCAGGCCGCGATGGGCGACGCGGTGGAGGGGCACGCGCATCAGGTCCTCGCCGGCGAAGCTGATTTCACCTCTGCGCTCGCGCACGATCCCCATGATCGCGCGCAGCGTCGTTGTCTTGCCGACGCCGTTGCGGCCGAGCAGCGTGACCATTTCGCCCTCGCCGACGGTCATGTCGACGCCGTGCAGGACGTGGCTTTCGCCGTACCAGGCGTTAAGGCCGGCCACCTTGAGAAGCGGTTTCATCTGGAGGCCTCCTCCGTGCCCATATAGGCTGTGCGGACGCGCGGATCCTCCGAGACTGTCGCATAGTCTCCTTCCGCGAGGATCTCCCCGCGCTGCAGGACCGTGACGTGGTGGCAGAGCGTCGCGACGACCGAGAGATTGTGCTCGACCATCAGCACTGCCCGCTCGCGCGCTACTTCGCGGATGATCTCGGCGACCATGCCGACGTCCTCATGCCCCATGCCGGCCATAGGCTCGTCGAGGAGCAGCACCTTCGGCTCGAGCGCCAGCGTCGTGGCGATTTCGAGCACGCGCTTGCGGCCGTAGGAAAGGTCCGCGGCGACGGCGTTCGCCTCCTTGTCGAGACCGACGGAACGGATCAGCTGCTCGGCCTTGCCGTTGAGAGTGTCGAGCGACGACAAGGATTTCCAGAACTGCGTCGCCAGACGGTTCGGCCGCTGCAGCGCGACGCGGACGTTGTCGAGCACGGTCAGGTGCGGGAACACCGCCGAGATCTGGAACGAGCGTACGAGGCCCATGCGGGCGACCTTGTCGGGCGCGGTCCTGGTGATGTCCTCGCCGAGCAGGGTGATCGTGCCATGGGTCGGCTGCAGGAACTTCGTGAGGAGATTGAAGACGGTGGTCTTGCCGGCCCCGTTCGGGCCGATCAGCGCATGCACGCGGGCATGGTGGACATCGAGGTCGACGTCCTTGACGGCGGTGAAGCCGCCGAAGTCGCGGCGGAGCCCGCGGGCGGACAGAACCACCCGCGGCGCTCCATTCTCCAAAGGCATGGCGACGGTCATCGTCTTGCCGGTCAGGACTTCACGAGCTCGCAGCCGCTCTGGGCCGGGTCGATGAAGGCTTCCTTACCGGGAATGGTCGCGAGAACCTTGAAGTAGTCCCAGGGCTCCTTGCTCTCGTCCGGCTTCTTGACCTCGAGCAGATACATGTCGTGGATCATCCGCCCGTTCGGCGCGACTGTCCCGTTCTTTGCAAAGACGTCGTCGACCGGAAGAGCGTGCAGCTCTTTGGCGACAGCTTCCGTCTCGTCGGTTCCGGCCTTCTCGATCGCTTTCAGATATTGCAGTACGGCCGAGTAGGTGCCGGCATGAACCATGTTCGGCATCTTGCCGGTGCGCTCCATGAAGCGCTTGCCGAACTTGGCGCTCTCCTCGTCGCGGTTCCAGTAGAAGCCTTCGGTGAGCGTCAGCCCCTGCGCCGCATCGAGACCGAGACCGTGGACTTCGGCCAGCGTGAAGAGCAGGGCCGCCAGGCGTTGCCCGCCCTGGACGATGCCGAACTCGGCGGCCTGCTTGATGGCGTTCGAGGTGTCGAGACCGGCATTGGCAAGACCGATCACCTTGGCTCCCGAGGACTGGGCCTGCAACAGGAAGGAGGAAAAGTCGGTGGTTGCAAGCGGATGACGGACGGCGCCGACGACGGTGCCGCCGTTCTCCTTGACATAGTTGCCGGTGTTCTCTTCCAGCGAATAGCCGAAGGCATAGTCGGCGGTCAGGAAGAACCAGCTGTCGCCGCCCTGCTTGACCAGCGCGCCGCCGGTGCCGACCGCGAGCGAATGCGTGTCATACGCCCAATGGAAGCCGTAGGGGCTGCACTGCTTGCCGGTGAGCTCCGTCGTTGCGGCCCCGGTGACGATGTCGATCTTCTTCTTTTCTTTCGAGATCGCCTGCACGGCAAGCGCAACGGAGGAGGTGGTCAGCTCCATGATGCTGTCGACCTGCTCGGTGTCGTACCATTGCCGCGCAATGTTGGAGGCGATATCGGGCTTGTTCTGATGGTCGGCCGTCACCACCTCGACCGGGACGCCGAGCACCTTGCCGCCGAAGTCTTCGACGGCCATCAGCGCCGCCTCGTAGGAGGATTTGCCGCCGAAATCGGCATAGACGCCGGATTGGTCGTTGAGAATGCCGATCTTGACCTTGCCGTCGGATGCGTCGGCAAGGGCGGCGGTGCTGCCGGCGAGCACCATCGCGAGCGTGGCGATCAGTTTCTTGTGCATTTGTCCTCCTCCCAAAGGTTCTATGTTCTAAAGGGCGATGCGAAGCCCTCGTGCGGAAACACATAGGGCTCGGCCGTGTCCTTTCGAGGCCTCGGCCGTCTCCCCACATCGCTCTGTTCAAATTTGACCAGACATGCTCCTCAAATGTCGGCCGGATGTTTACCATCCAGAAAATTCTGCTTGGAAGCAAGTCGGTCGACCCGTAAATTGCAAACAGCATCTGTTCATTTTTGAACAGAAGGGAGGGACATGAATCCGAATTTTACCTGGGACGATCTGCAGTTCTTCCTCGCGGTCGCGCGAACGGGCCAGCTCTCGACGGCAGCGCGACGCCTGCGGACGAGCCACGCGACCGTCTCGCGCCGCATCGACCGGCTGGAATTCGCACTCAAGGTCAAGCTCTTCGAGCGCAATCCCCGCGGATACGTGCTGACGACCATGGGCCAACGCTTCGTCGAAACGGCCGAGCGCATGGAGCGGGAGACGGAGCAACTGCAGCTCGACATCAGCGACGGCATGACGGCGCAACGCGGTGTCGTACGGCTGAGTACGCTTGAGGGTTTCGGCAACTTCTTCCTCGCGGACCGGCTTGGGGAGTTCGCCGAG
>NZ_JAGIOS010000001.1:2015000-2165000 GCF_017876815.1 Sinorhizobium meliloti
AACGGGCGAGCCGCTCAAACGCAGGTCATCGCCGGAAGGCTCTGGATTGCCGGTGCAATCGCAGCAAACAGCTCGTTTAACGCCTGTATGGCGGAACAAGGGTTCGCGCCCAAGTGAGCTAGCAGCCCGCCGAATTGCGCCTGAAGATCAACACCCACTGACACGGGCTGCGCTCGATTACCTGGTGGAGCGCATACCCCGCGGCCGCCTTTTCATTGATGAAGGCTCGCATGCTCTTGAGGTTGTCTGGGCCGGTATCGAAGTGCTCGGCTAGGTATTCGGGCATCCGCATCTCCTCAAGGCTACGGCCTCGCGATTGAGCTACTGCGCTCTCAGTGGGTCCCCTTTGCCCTCGCGTTCGACCGACGAGACTGCGGCGGCTGTATCGTCGTCCGACACTTCAGGTCGAAGCAGCATGCCGTTCGCATCGTTGCTCCGTTTGTTGATGATCGTTCAGATTGCACTTGCGCTGCGACTTGATAACATGTTCGTCTGGCGTATGGGGGCGAAAGTGACTGTGTTGCGTATCGTTTTGCTGGCATTGGTCGCATGCGTGTGGCTCACCTTGTCTGCGCGGGCGGAGATTATCCTTCAGCGCATCGATACCGATCGCGGTGTCGTCATTCTCCTCAAGGGGGCGTTCGCCCTCGCGGACGATCCACAGGCGCTAGCCCGAGAGGTTTCCGCCACAGGAGCAAAGGTTATCACCTTCGACAGCGATGGCGGAAATGTCGTCTCCGCTATCGCCTATGGTCGGGTTATTCGGTCGCTGGGTCTCTCCAGTTTTCAGCCGCGTGCCACGCAGTGCGTTTCCGCCTGTGCGTTAGCGTTCGTGGGCGCCGTTATCCGACATGCTGAACCCGGCTCCATCGGCGTGCACCAATCGTCATTCTCGGCGAACGCTGTTCTGGATGGCCATACAGCAGTCGCTGCGGTACAGCAGATGACCGCGCAGATAATGACGTATCTGCTTGAGATGGGCGTCGACCCGAAGCTCCTGCAACTCAGCCTGTCGGTGGCACCCAACGATATGCGGTACCTGACAGCAGCCGAAATGGACGAATACAATGTGACGGCGGGGCTACAAAACGCCGTTCCCGAAACACTACCTGACACCACAATGACACCCTCGGACGAAACCACCGCTCACGAGGAAGAAGAAAGGCCCCTCACAAATGAAGACAGGGCCCTAGCGTTTGTCTCTGCCTATTACCAGGCGTGGTCGCTGGGAAATGCGGAGGCGCTCGTGTTTATGGATCGGGCATATAACGAGACAGTGAGCTTCTACGGGAAACCAAGGTCGCGGATTTATGTTGTCGACGAGAAGGTGAAGTTCGTCATGCGCTGGCCGGTCCGGGCCTACAACGTCAAGCCGGGCACCGCTACGGTCTCATGCGCCGCCTACTGCGTTGTTGCAGGGATCGTCGACTGGTACGCGAGGCGTGATGTCGGGTACGGAGTATCATCCGGCTCGGCGCGTTTCCTGATCTCGTGGGACCCCTCAACACAGAAGATTGCTTCCGAGAGCGGTGAAGTGCTGGATGTGGACAAGGATGCTGTGGCTCCGGTCCGCGTCCTATCTCAGTGGTACGATCAGAATGCTGTTTGCCGCGGGACCGTCGACAACACCGAAAGGACACAGGCGGCCTGTACATATCGAGAAGTGATTGCAGCGAAGTTGAAGGCCGTCGGCTGGTGCTACGCGGGCGAAGGCCAGGCCGCATATCAGACGGACTGGCATAAATGCGATATCACGGGATCGAGCTTCGCGAATGGGAGCCTTGCATCGAAGGCAGATTTCCCACGCCCCGCGCGATATGCGGTGACGGAGCGTTTCACCGGCCGAACTAAGCTTCCAGATTTCCGCGGGAGAGACCGAAAGTTCAACTCGTTCCGCACCCGAATCCGCAACGGCATGCGCGAAGGCCCCAACTTTGCGGGGCATTTCTCTGTGATCCAGATTGGATGCGGAACTGGGTGTACCTTTGCAATTGTCGGGGACAATAACAGCGGAAGACCAGCCAATTTCCCGCGCGGCGGTGAGGAAAATATGTACATGCAGCTTCACTTCGAGATAGGAAGCCGCCTTCTAGCAGCGCAGTGGCTCGACTATAAAGCCAATAAGTGCTTCGTTGAGTTCTTTGACTACAACCGCAAGAAGTGGGAACTGATTAGTAAGCTCGATGTCGGATCGTCTGATGCATGCTACCGGACCGTGGCCGAAAACCTGCGCTGAGAAGAGCTCGTCCGCCAATGCTGACTACCAATGTCGTTGCACGTTTGATACGCGCCGCGAACGACGTTGGTCGTCCGACCAGAGCTAACCGGATAAAGGCTCAGCCCGAACCGGTAATAAAGCCAGACGGCATGAGCAACGATTTCGATCGGGAAGCGATGGTTCCTGTAGGTGGCGCATGCTTCGACCCTGCGCCACCTACTATCGTCAAACCGTTAAGCCAAAATCAAATGACAGCACCGGTCGGCGACATGTCCGGCACTGCGGCGACAAAGAAGCGCAGTGCCAAGGCCGGCCCCATCCGGCGGGGCCGGCCGAAAGGCAGCCTTGAAAAAGACGGCTGCCAAGACAGGAGGGCAGGCTTAACGGCCTGCCCTCCGAGATTCAGCGGGCCGGAAGTTGTCCGATTTCCTCGCGCTCCGGTGCGGCGATCACTTTGTCAGGCTTCTCCTGGGCTTGCGCCGAAGGCTGGTTGCAGCAGCTGTCGAAAACAGTCTTTGCGCGCTCGGTGGCTGCGGCTCTTTCTGCACCGCTCAGTTCGTTGTATGGCTCCGTCTCGAAAGAGAATTTGCCGGAATCGAATGCCTCCCCATTGGATTGTTGGGCGACCATGGACCACATGGCCGATGTAGTCATGTCTTTTTGCCCGTAGGCGCTGAGGCCGGTCAGCAAGGCGGCAAGCTGGGCGCCTCTCAGATTTCCCTGTTCAGTCAGATGCACCGCTTCGCTCAGCCAATCCTTGTAAACGGCGGGATCGACGTCGAAGGCCTTGTTGGCAAGCTTGGCTTCGGCCCGGGCGGCATCTAGGGCGCGGAAATCCTCGAACAGGACAATGCCCTTGGCATTGACATCCCCCGCAGCCGCGGCTTCGCGCAGCAAATCGCCGGAATTGCGGATGTCTTCCGCGGTGACACCGCTGCACTGCACCTCCATCGTGCGAATCTTGAAAGCGGTGGCGGCGACAAGATCTTCGAAGTTCCTGTCGCCGCTTTTTTCCAGTTTTGCGGCATCGGCCAGATCCTGGTCGTGATGGCTCCGAGATTCGAAATAGTCGGCGCATCCCCGCGCCAGAATCGCTGCGCCGTAGGCGGGATGCCCCCCGTAATCCTTGGCCTGCAATGCATATTGCGCCGGATCCAACAGATCAAATCGAACGGGAGCTTGAGGGTCGGCAGCCAACTCCTCATTGTTGGATATGAGGATTTGATTCGGGATCGCAGGAGATTGCTGCTGGGAAATCTGTGGCAACACCTCGGCCATTGCTGCAATTCCATCCGACTGGACCGCCAAAGCTGTAAGCGATACGAGAAGGACGCGCAGCAATTTCTTTTTGCCTGTTGCCTTTGAGTCGTAGATCGGCATTTTTTTATCCTTGGATTTTGACGCCAGCCCACTGCTTTCAATGGGCCGGCCGAAGATTCGAACGGGCAAATGCAATTCAAGATTTCACGTCGGCAGCCAGTTCCTTGGCGTAGGCGGACATATCCCTGCCGTCATCGTTGAAGGTAACCAGCTTCTTCTCAGCGGCCGCTTGCGCACGGGCCCTGCTATCCCAGAGTTCGTCGCAGAGTGTGGACTGCGTGCGGGTCGAGCAGCCGTTTCTGCGCCATTCGCTCAACCAATACGCCGCATCGTTCAAGGCGCGCGCGATATCGCGGTAATTCTTCTCCATGGCCAGAAATGCGTTATTTACTTTTGTCTTGTCGTCGACGATTTCGTCGTAGTTCGGCTTATCGGTCCTTTTCGCCTTGTCGATGGCATTGTGCGCAGCAGACATTTCGGAATCGGTCTTTTTGAGAGTCGCCTGCGTCGCCCATCCGCAGGCGCTGGCGGCGGCGGCCACGCTCCCGGACTTGACGATTGCCTTGATGTGCGACGCAGCTCCAGGCCCGTCGGCCGGCTTCCACGCGGCTACAAAGCCGGCGGCGAAAGCGCCGCAAAGATTGGTGACCACAACCTTGGTAAAGTCGCCGTCGCTCTCTCCGGTTCCCGCCGTAATGAGCATATTGGTCGCGCCAACCGAGCCCCAGCCAGCCCAGCCGCGCCAATCGAAATATTCCTTGATCAGATTCGCGGGGGTCCAAAAAGCGCTCAGGATCGAGTGATCGTCCGGCGTGACAGCATGCGCCGGCCCTGCCAGCAAGCTGCCCGACAACAGGCAGGCACAGGCGATTTCTGAAAGCTTCCTCGGTGATTTTTGCTTATTCATGTTTTTATGTCGCGCTTCATTTTTTAATCGGTGAATCAACCCGAAAAATTCATGGTGGGTTTGCGGATGTGGTGCCCTTGCCGGGCATACTCGTAGGGCTAAATCGTATTCCACGACGCGGTAGCACATGGTGACCTGTTTCTGTGGGAGTAGCACCGTTCGGTTCGCTTTTTCGAGGGGTGCCGGGACTAGTTACATGGGAGGCGGCTGGCTGAATGCTGCCTTCCAATCGCCTTGTACAATACGCCACTCGCGGCTGGCCACCTTGATTGAAGGCTTTTGTCCAACATTACTGTTATTTCATGTGAGGCAGCAGGCCCGCGAATTGAACCCGGTCTTTCGTGGTTATGGAGCCACGCGGCTTACCAGTTGCCGATTCCGATGAAGCCGCCCCTTTGTTCCGAGATGATTGCGCCCCCGGTTTCCGGGATGATCTCGCCCCCTGTTTAGTGGGGTCTGCAGGCGATGATTGTTGTCAGTTCATTCAGGCGAGGTGTCAAGCTTTGCGCGGTAGATTTCGGCGCAGACTATCGCCGCTCAATTCGATGCGGTGGGCATTGTGGACCAACCTGTCGAGTATGGCATCGGCGTAGGTTGGGTCGCCAATGACGCCGTGCCATGCGGACACGGGAAGTTGGCTGGTAATGATCGTTGATTTGCGTCCATAGCGATCTTCGAGGATTTCCAGCAGGTCGTGGCGGGCCTGTTCGTTGAGCGGCTCGAGCCCCCAATCATCCAGTATCAGGAGCTGAACATGGCCCAAGGTTCGTTGCAGGCGGGCGTAGCGGCCATCACCACGCGCGAGCGCAAGCTGGGCAAACAGCCTTGGGACACGCTGATAGAGAACTGAGCGATCGTCTCGGCAAGCCTTGTGGCCGAGAGCGCAAGCCAACCAACTCTTTCCGACACCCGAGGGTCCGCAAATGGCCAGATTGTCATGGGCGTTGATCCAGTCGCCACCGAGCAGCTTCATGAAGAGAGCACGGTCGAGGCCGCGGTCGGCGCGATAGTCGACATCTTCTGGGGTGGCCTGGTGGCGAAGCTTGGCAAACCTGAGGCGTGCCGCAAGCTTCCGATCGTAACGGGAGCTCCACTCCCGTTCGAGCAGCAGTCCGAGCCATTCGGCGTGCGAGAGATGTTCGGCTTCGCCGTTGGCAACAAGTTCGCCAAAGGCCTTTGCCATGCCGGCCAGGCCCATGGCATTCAATTTATCCAGTGTTGGATGGGCAAGCATCTTTCGTTCTCCTTAGTGGTAATAGCGAGGTCCGCGGATGTTGGCGTGATGGATCGGTTCATGCGGCGCCGCTCCATTTGAGGCAGCCGTCCGGTCAAGGTGATTGTCGAGGATGGATCGCACCGAGCCATAGGTTCGTGCGCCAATCTCCAACGCACGGCCGCAAGCGGCATTGACCCTGTCGCGGCCGAAGCTCTTGTTGAGGCGGATGATGCCGAGGCAAGCTCGAAAGCCCTGCTCGGGATGAGGCCTGTCGGCAAGAATGCGCTCGCACAACAGCGCAACATCCGGCCCCATCGCAGAGGCTTCGCGTTGAATCCGTTCAATCGTCCAGTCGGCAAAGCGGCGATGCGCAGAGGGCATATGATCGGGGATCGTCGTGTGCTTGCCGTTGCCGCTGGAGCGCCGGTGAGCGGCAATTCGCTCGCCCTTGTGGAAGATCTCGATCGTATTGGCGGTGATACGAGCCTCGACCTGCTCGCGGGCAAAGCGATAGGGAACGGAATAATAGTGCCGCTCGATCTCGACGTGATAATCCAGCCCGGCGCGCCGGATACGCCATTCGGCAAAGACATAACGTTCGACAGGCAGCGGTCGCAAAGCCGGACGATCAAGCTCCTCGAACAATTGGCGGCGCGTGGCGCCGACACGGCGCAGAACGCGCTTATCATTGAGATCATGGAGCAATTGGCCAATCGCCGCATTGACCTCGGCCAAACTATAGAAGATGCGATGGCGCAGCCGGCCCAACAGCCAACGTTCGACGATACGAACCGCAGCTTCCACTTTCGCCTTGTCCCGCGGGCGTCGCGGCCGCGTCGGCAAGACGGCGCTGCCATAATGGGCCGCCATCCCGCAATACGTCCGGTTGACCTGGGGATCGAAGTGGCAGGCCTTGATGATCGCTACCTTGGCATTGTCGGGAACCAGCAAGGCTGGCGCACCGCCAAAGAACTCCAGCGCCAGGATATGGCATTCAATCCAGTCGGGAAGCGTCTCGCTCCAACGTGCCTGCGCATATGAAAGGCTGGATGCTCCCAGAACCGCCACGAACAGGTGCGCCTGCCGTGTCTTGCCGGACAGCCGATCAACGACAACCGTGACCGTGTCGCCGGCGTAGTCGACGAACAGCTTGTCGCCGGCCGCGTGATCCTGCCGCATCGTCACAGGCAACTTCATCGCCCAGCCGCGGTAGAGGTCACAGAAGCGACTGTAACGATAGCCCTCCGGATAACGGCTGATGTATTCGTCCCAAAGGATCTGCAGCGTCATATGCTTGCGCTTCAGCTCGCGGTGGACCTGCGTCCAGTCCGGCTCAGGGCTCCGACGATGACCCGTCTTCGTCCCGGCTGCCTTGTAAAGCGCCGCTTCCAGGACTGCATCGCTGATGTCGTCACCCAACGGCCACGATAGCTCCGCAATGGCCGCACGCCGAAGCGTCTCGCGCACCGTCGATGGCGCAGCTCCAACCCGAACCGCGATCGACTTGTGGCCAAGTCCTTGTTCGAAGCGATATCTCAATATCTCGCGGACACGCCGCATCTCCAGTCTCTCCGCAGGCATCCCGTTCCTTCCTCGTCACGTCGAAGGAAGAAACTTCACACCAGCAGAACACCCACGCCAGATGCTTTCCGATGGGGGCGGCATCATCTCGGAATCAGGGGGCGACTATTTCTCGGAATTGGGGGGCGAGATCATTTCGGAATCAGGGGGCGGATTGCCTCGGAATTTGCATACCAGTTGCCTGCCTGCTGAAAGTGGAAACTTCACTGCAAGATTAAGAGCTAATGCTGACGGAACGGCACGAGAACACGTTCAGTACGGATGTGGATTCGGGAACAAAGCGGCCGAAGAAATCGGGCCGGCGGCACCACAACGGCGAATTTGACGCCTCGAAAGCGGAAAGCAGCGCCGCGTGGATCATCGACGCGCCATGGGCGCACCTGGTCTGGAGCCGATATCTGCTCGTGCTCTACCGATCTGACCACGCCGGCCCCGAGGCGGGAGGGTGGTTTTCTACATGCCCGGCGCCAGGGATGAATTCGTCCTATAAGCGCTTGACCCTGAGCGGCTCATCCCCAAGGACGCGCCGATCCATGGAAGCGGCTACCGGCTGCTAATCCCGCCAAACACCGCTATCAGTTCAAGCCGACGCGCATGATGCCCGCTGGCGAGACTTCAGGTAATCGTGACGCGATCGTGGCCGAGGAAAGAAGCCACTATGCCCCGGCGCAAATTTCCGCTCGCTCTGGAATAAGCTGCTTGCCGATGCCTATCCGCTTGCCTACTGAGAATTGCGGCCGAGCCCGCCTATGTGGCATGGGGCGGGCTCGGCCATTCCGGGTGAACCATAGTCGGCCCTGGTCAAGGGGGGATGCAGGGCGGCGGGCTAGGTGGGGTTTTCCCCGCCATTTCTCCGACTAGCGCAGCGTTCTGTCGCAGTTTTGGCTACGCTCTGCTGCGATCAGCCACCCGGAATTAGAATTATTTTACGGCAGGTGCCCCGGGTCATCGCCGGAGTAGAGGGCGTTAACCGCTCCACCGCGAAAGTGACCAGCTTCAAGGGACGGGCATTTCCGGCAAGGGACGGTCGCGCCGACGGCCGAACATAGCATTGGTGCAGATTTCCAGCGCCTGGGCTTCCTTGTAGCGGCCAAAGTCGGCGAGTCGCTTTGCATATCCGTGACGACCCGGCCCCCACCAGCGGCGATGCTCGTTGGCCAAATCAGGCAAATATTATTTTCTATCATGCGTATTTTTCCCCTCAGTTTTTATGGCTAATGCCTCAAGCGCGAGCCCGATGATCCGGGGTGAGCCCTGGAACGCGTGGCGCTGAGACGTGTGAGGCCCTATTCGCAAGGATTCTGCGGCCATTTGAAACCCGTTCCGAGAGCGGCGAGCGCGGCTTTGTATTCGCTTGTTGTCACAACTGCCGGATGATAGTTGCCAATCTGATCGAAAACAATATTGACATGGAGAACTGCTATCTCAACTAGCGAGCGTAAGGAAGGGCAAATTGAAAGAAATACGGGTAAGGGCAAGCGCAGATGCGCGTTGAACGGAGAAGAATGAGGGAGATGATGTGGTGCTGCCTCGGAGGCTTCGATCTGACCCGCTTCCTCGTCACTTCCGCCGCCCGGTCGGCCCAATATTCTCGGTCCGCGCGTGGAAGAGGATCCCAGCCTCGGGCCGATGGAAGGCAGGATGCGGAATTTCCTGCAATGAAAGGGCGGAGCATGAGACAGAGTTTGAAAGTCCAGACCACGGACATTGATCAGAAGATAGGCGCCCGCATTCGGGAATTCCGGCTGCTGCGGAGCATGTCGCAGGGAGCGCTTGCCGAAAAGCTCGGGATCACGTTCCAGCAATTGCAAAAATACGAGAAGGGCGCCAACCGGATCTCGGCCTCGGCGCTGATCCTGATCTGCAAGGAGCTTGGCATCACGCCCAACCATATTCTTGGCGCGTTTTTCGATAATGACGAGGACTCCGGGCTTGTCCATTAACTTATGCATCAGATCGCCGTGCGCGACCGCAAGCTCAAGGCTATTCAGGCGGCTTTCTCAGATGAGCCCAAAAAGGCCGTCGCGAAGCAGCGTTTGCGTCAGATTGAAGAGGGCCGCCCAATGATCACGCAGTATCGCGTCTTCGCGTTGGCCGTGGCGGTCGCCATCGGCCTACTCATGCTTCTGATCGTCCGAGCCGGGACTGCGGGTTTGTTATAATCGGGCGACCCCGTTTGATTCACGCCCGAGGAGTTCATGGTGAATAGGAAACCGCACGATCCGCACCGTTCCCTGCGCGCCGTCGTTGTCGACAATCCATTCTACAGCCGCGCCCATTCAGGGACCGCCGGCAACCCCAAGCAGATCAGCGCGGTAATCAATACCCGCCAGAGCGCGGTCATCATGCTTTACTCGCGTGGCCGCCTCGATCCGGCGCAGCTGGCCGCCGCCAATAAGTTCGGCGCCCTGTGGGAGACCGTGGGCGGCAAGGGTGCCGGTGCTATCGACTATGGCAAGGAGCCAGTAGACGGCGGCCGGCGATCCGATCCGATCACCGAGCGCCAGCAGTTGGCCGCTGATGAATTGCGCCGCGCCCGGCGCCGCTTGCGTGATCCTGATCGCTACCAGCTGGTATGTCGGATATGCGGCGAGGGATTTGCCTTGCATGAACTCGGGCGATCGAGGCGCGGCAAGCTGGCCGCCGCCAATGAACTCCGGTCCTGCCTGGACGATCTTGCCGATTTGTGGGGCCTTGCCACCCGCCGGCACTAAGCCCCATATCATGCCGCAACGGATGAATGACCGATCTGGGGCCGCCGGCGGGCCGTCCGGTTTTAGTGCAGATTCCGCCGATGCAGACACGAGCACGCGAGGCGTCTCGGACGGAAATGCGCTTGTCCTTCAGGGCACAGCCCCCATTCAGATGGCAATAAGGACAGTTTGAACCACAATCCCCAAGAACGTTATGCACCTTAGGTTGAAAGGCCCTCAACGCTCAAGTAATTCTTTGCAAGGGGGCCTGCTTATGAAACTTGTCAGCGACTTCAATGATTTTGTGATCGATACAGTCAACCTCAATCAAACTCGCTTAGACCGGCTTGAAGAGCGGATCGAAACCATCAAGGATTTCATCAGAGGTTCTGAGTGGGAGCCGCGGATATCCACCTTCATCGAGCAGGGATCCTGGGCCCACGACACCATCATTCGCCCTGTAGATGGGGGAGAATTCGACGCCGACCTTCTGGTGAAGGTGTACCCCGTAGAAGGGTGGAGCGCTGCCCAGTACGTCAAGGAGCTCGGGCGGCTCTTCTTAGACAGCGGGAGGTACGGCGACAAAACGGTAGTCTATGACTACTGCGTCACGATCACATACGCGGACGACTGCAAGATCGACATTGCTCCCTTGGTCATGGACCGCGAGTACCAGGGCACTCTTGAGGTCTGCAACAAGCGCAAGGACGCGTTCGAAGGTTCACAGCCGGTTGAGTACACGCGGTGGATGCGTGAAAAGAATGGTTATTCGGGCAACAACTCATTCCGCAAAGCCACCAGGCTGATCAAGTATATTAGGGACATCAAGAAGCGTTTTAGCTGTCAGTCCGTTCTTCTGACGACGCTTATCGGTCACCGCATCGAGTGGTTCGATAAAGACTCCGGTGCGTTTTCCGATACGCCAAGCGCCCTGCAGACGATCATAGGCCGCTTGGACGACTGGTTGCAGGCACACCCAAACAAGCCGGAGGTGCCCAATCCGGCGCTCCCATCCCAGGATTTCGCCGACCTCTGGAATGACACCCAGTATGCTAATTTCCGGAACTTCGTGCACAAGTACCGAAAATGGATCGACGAAGCTTTCAACGCGGCGACCCGATCCGAGAGCATCGAGAAATGGCGCAAAGTCTTCGGCGACGAGTTCGCCAAGGGTGAGAACGTGAAAAAGGCCGAGGCGACCGCCATACAGCGCACGAGCGCCTTGCTGATGGAAGGAGCTGCCCACCTCGACAGCCTCGTCGATAACGTGATCGACTTCGGCATCACCATCCTGCCCTCTTGGTTCAAAACACCCGCACATATGCAGCCCCCACGCTGGCGACCTGCACAACATGTTTCCCGCAACGTTCAAGTATCTGCCGAATACGCTTTTCAAAGAACGGGTAGAGCCTATTCGATCAACTCTGGAGAGGCGGTGCCGCCGCGCGGCGGCTTGTGGTTCGACGTGAGAGTCAACAAGTTCCAGATGGTGCCAAGTGACTGCTACGTCCGATGGCGCATCACCAATACTGGCGCAGTTGCTATGGCGCTCAAGAAAGGACGGGGCGGTTTCGAGCGGCCCATTGAAGGCAATCGTCGTTGGGAAGAGCTGGAATATCGCGGCGTTCACATGGCCGAGGCATTTATCATCCGAATAATCGACGATCGTCTGGTTGGTTACAGCGAACCATTCTACGTGGTCATCGGATAGATCGTGGGGACGCTGGTGGCAACAATCGAAATGATAGGCTACTGCAAGTCATGGTAAGAACCATTGCAGATGCGTTTCGTGTTCTGCGCAGCAATCTTGAAATAACGGACCTGCAGGAGCAGACGGTTGCGAGCCGTCAGAAAGCAATCCGCGAGGTTCTGGCGCGCGATTTCATAATCAAGGACACGTTTCTCACGGGATCATACCGCCGCAGCACCATGATCAGGCCACTGAAAGAGGCTGACGTCGATATCTTCATTGTCCTAGATCTGAAATATTACCGCGATGATGGAAAGCGGACCCTTCTCGAGAGCATCAAGAAGTCGCTTCGCAAGACATATACCAAGACGCCCGACATCCGGCCGGACGGTTCGGCCGTGACTGTCACCTTCACCGATTTCAAGGTCTACGTAGTGCCAGCCTTCTACCGCCAGGGTGGCGGCTACCTCATTCCCAGCCTCGAGCTGAACAAATGGATATCCACGGATCCGAAAAAGCATGTGGAGATTTGGACGGCAGCCAATAAGGCGCACAACGACGACCTCGTGCCGTTGATTAAGATGATCAAGGGGTGGAATAAGAGCCGGAATCTCTTCAAGTCCTTCCATCTGGAGACGCTGATCCTGAAAGCGCTTGACGGCGTCACTATCACTGATTACCCGTCTGGCATGCGCTACGTCTTCGACAAAGGCATTACGCTAGTGCAGTACAAACTGGCTGATCCGGCCGGCTATAGTGGTGACGTCGGGGCGCACGTGGAAACGAAAGCCAAGATCCAGCTCCTCGTGGACCGCCTGATCTGGGCGCGAGATCGGGCGAAGGAAGCCGAAGCCATGGCGGCAGACGGCAACGTCGCGAACGCAATCGACAAATGGCGTCTAATCGTGCCCTCCTATTTTCCTAGATTTGGCTGACACTATGCAGAACCAGATTCCGGTCCGGCAGGACGAAGAGGTACAGCTGAAGCTACTGCGGGCGCGAACGCGCACTTATACGGTTGCGACCCGCTTGATGGTGCTACAGCTATGCCTGACAGTGTTAGTTCCGGTCGTGGGGGCATTCTGGGGCGCAGCTGATCCGCAAGTGAGACCCTACTTCACCCTATTGGCATTGATGGTGCTTCTACTCGATCCGCTTTGGATCGACCGGCAATACAAGGCAACTCTGAAACGTGCTGCGAAAATAGCGGAGCAGTTCGACTGTACCGTGCTGGAGATCGGATGGAACCCTTTCGTGGTGGGTGATCGGGTCGAGGCCGAAGACATTCACCGCGCGGCGACAAAATACAAGTCTGGTCACGACGACAGCCAACTGACAGGCTGGTATCCTAAGGCCGCCGGCGGCGTTCCGCTCCACTTGGCGCGGTTTATTTGCCAGAGGACCAACCTCCGATACGACAGCGAGTTACGCCGGCACTACGCATCAATCTTATCCGGGCTGGCGGCTGCCGTAGCTGCAATTGTCGTGGTGCTCGGGATCGTGCAGCAGCTCACCCTACAGGAATGGGTGCTGAATATTGCGCTGCTGAGCCCACTGCTCAGTTGGTCGATCAGGGAATTCTACCGACAGCGAGATACGGCGGATCAACAGCAAGATCTCATGAAATCTGCTAAAAAACTGTGGGAACGGTGCCTCGAGGTAGATGGCATTGAGGATGAAGCTACCGTCAAAGCACGGGAATTTCAGGACGCCATCTATGCACGCCGCGTGTCCAGCCCGCTGGTAATCCCTCTTGTCTACAAGTTCCTACGCCCCGGTCTGGAAGACGAAATGAACGAGGCTGCCAGTGACTTCTTGGCTCAATATACAGAGCGCAGCAGCCAGGACCTAACGGCAGCTCTTGCGAAACTATAATACAAACTGCGACGACCGAAATGGGGAGCGAAGCCGTCTTTCAGTAATCGAACCTTTCGTGTCTGCAATAGGAGGAGCCCCGCTTGAACATAGTTCTAGATGTGAGCTTTCAGGAGGTTGAGGGGGTGGCCCCCCTGTGATCGGAATCTCGGCAAAGCATGCATATTTCCAGGTCGCTGCGTTGATTGAAAATTTTCTTGTCATTTGACAGAGCGTGACCGAAAAGCTTATGAAGCAGCTATATCCCCGTCATAGCCACTAGATATAGGAAGCGCCAGCCCGATCGGCGCTCGATGCGATGCCTCGACTCCGCGCTTTGCAAGCAAACATTTCAACGGTGGCGCCGCTGGTCGGCTACGCCTCCGACGGTGCCGACAAGAAGCGGCGGACCTTCCAGCCATGGCGCGCTTGGTACAATACCGCCGCGTGGGAGGACCTGCGCCAAGCCGTGTTCCTCCGCGACAATTATATATGCCAGCGCACGGGCGAGCTTTGCACTGGAACGGCGCCGGCCCCGAATAGTCCCGTCGCCCACCATAAGACCCCGCATCGAGGCAATCCCAAACTCTTTTGGGATATCGACAATATCGAGACCGTATCCAAGCGGGTGCACGACTCCGAAATCCAACGTGAAGAACAGGCCATCCCCCGCGGCCAATGGGATTGACGACATGCCCTTACATCTTGCGTTCTCGGTGCTGATCATCGTCGGCGCTCTGATCATCTTCGTGCTCGTCACCGGCATCGCCCCATAGGTGGAAAGTTCAGAAGAAGGCCCCCTGCCGACCATCCGCGCACTGTCATCACGCCAGCCTTCTTCGACTTGCCGGTCGCTGCCACGCAGGCGAGGCCGCTGACAAGTTCCTCGTCGGCAACTTCCAGCAGGCGGCGCTCTTTTATCATGGGGCCGCGCGAACACGCCGACAGAAACCTCATCGCAGTCTCGGCTGAGTAGAGCATCGGCCTTGCGTCAAGCAGTCGCGAGCGTTCACCTTCGGCGATTTCGGAAACGTGGCCTGTAAGGTGTTTTGACGGTCAGCTTAGGAAAGCCCAAATGGCGCACATGAACCGAATACCGGCGAAAGTCACGAAGATAAGGGGCACCGTACTGAGGATGGCAACCTCCTTGGAACGAACGAGGTTTACGCTCGGCGCGCGCGTCGGTAGAGTGGCCAATGCATAAACGGCGCTTCCTAAGGCAGCCACGGAAAATGCGGCGGCGAGCCTGAGAAAAGCCAGAGTGTACGGGTCAAGGGCAGTAGGTGTGAGTGCAACGAATGCGCCAACACCGGCAACAATGATTGAAGCGCTTGTGATCGCCCCGTTAAGCTGAGCCAATATTACTGACGCCCCTAGATTGCGCTCATCCACGTCGTCCCTTGTGCCGGGTGGCTGACAACCTCTCCATGTGGCCCAAACGCTTCTGAACCAAAACGCCCCCACGATAGCGTCGACGACCGGCCACCTCGTAAGAAACAAGGTTAAGTCAGCAACGGAAGCTGACATCTATTTCTCCCCGGTCAGTTTGTCGGTGTCGAAGATGTACTTGGAATACTCCGCTTCGTTCGTTGGGAGATCGACACCCGAAGAAGCGTAGGCTGCGCTTCCCAGTTCTTCTATACGATCCGGAAGTTCTCTTGCAGCTGGCCCGACGGCCTCGCGAATAGCTTCCCTAACGGCGGCATTGTAGAAGGCGGGCGCTTGCAGGGGCCAAGATGCCTCGACCAATGGCGGTTTGTTGTTTGGCCAGATACATTGGATCGATAGAGCGGCTAAGAAATCTACCTCACCAGGCTCTTTCCGATTATTGCTGTTGGCAACAGTAATAGCGACTTCGTTGGTTGCCGCGAGAAATCCCAAATATTTTCCGACATCATCCGGTCCAGCATTATTCCAGTCGATACTTAGCCGTTTGGAAATCGGAAACTTCAAAGCCAGCTGTTGCAGCTGTTCCGGTATAATTGCCGGTCCGTTCTCTTGAGCAAACGCGGCGCCTCCAACGGAGGACGCGAGCAAAATAACTGTAACGACGTGTTTTCGCATTGGGGCCCCTCCGGCTCGACGTAGCATACCGATCCCACTTTCGCTGATCGGCTCCGCACACTGACACATCCTTGGCGCCTTATCGAGTGTCAACAACAACCTGGCGGTGCGTTGAGGCCAGAATTCCAGACTCGTGGATCCTTCGGGGGGGGTGGGTAAACGTCCGAGCGAGTGATTGAGGGGCCGGCCCCCGCGCAATTCGGAGATTTTTTTCGCGCGGCGGAAAAAACGAGAGCGGAAATGGAGGATTTTTAAAGTCCATCATGGAAAACGCCGAAGATTGGGCGCCATAAGGTCGAGAGGCGGGCTGTATCGGTCCTTCAGGCTTTTGACCAGCAGATCGGCGCGACCTCGCCGGGCCGCGTGACCTCCGGGGTCGACAGGACAGACGATCAGACGATCCGGATAAGCATTCGGCCGGGATATTGCCCGGCGGTGACATGGAGAAGCAGCGGGCTGTCGTTGGCGACCGCATTGCGGATGACTTCGGCGGCGATGAACTCGACTTCATTAATGCAGCCGTAGCTGGCTTTCTCGTCCAACCAGAGGCTGAAAGGCATGGTCTCGGGATTGTGTTCCAAGGCATGGACGACGGCGGGCTTTTCGCCCGCGTCCAGATTGGCATTGTGCATCAGGTAGACGCCATAATCGCAGCGCAGCCAAAAGCCCGGCTCGGGAGCATCCTGGTGCCAAAGGGCGCGCTGCCCCTTCGACCAGCTTGCCTCGGCGGATTTGAGCAGGTCGCGCAATTGCGCGACTGGGAAAGTCAGTAGCATTGTTGGGTGCTCCATTCATAGCATGCGGAAAGCACGCCTGCGCCGCTCGGGGCCTCGCATCCGATTTCTTGCCCGCCCTCGGCTGGTGTGCAAACCGCGCGAGCGCATGATTGCCGACGATAACCATACCGGCGGGTAAAATCATAGCGGTCATCCGGCCTCTCCGGTCGCGCCGGTTTTACTCGGCCCGTGCCGCGTTGCGCTGCGCCTCAAGGGCGGTGACCGCGAAGTTCCGGTATTTGTTCGTCGCCTTCGGCGAGAAGGAAACCGGATTGATCGGGAAGGCCTTTAAGGGTTGATATCGCCCTTTTCGCCCCCGGACGAGGAAAAGCGATGCGGTGAATTTGACCGCGTAGGCTTCCGGCGAGGTCAGGTCGGGGTGGTCTTTTAGGTCCTTCCTTGGTTTTTGCCGGCCCCTCATTGGCGCGTGCTCAACACCTATAGAGACCGGGGTCGGGAGTTATCACTAAGTGGTTGTTGTTGCAGTAAAACGGTAAGCCATGAGCAAGCGAAAACAAGCCGGCCGGCCGCCGCATGAGCCGAGCGAAAAAGATCGGAAAATGGTTGAGGTCCTATCGGGCTTCGCGGTGCCGACGAAGCATATAGCCGAGGTCGTGGGGATCACTCAGGCCACGCTATTCAAGCACTATCGGGACCAGCTGCGGCGCGGCGGCGCGCTCGTTCAGGCCAAGCTGGTCGCCAATCTCCTGCGGATCGCCAGCGGCAGCGATGGCACGGCGTTGAAGGCAATCACCTTCGCGCTGCAATGCCGCTTCGGCTGGTCGCAATATGTCCCGCGCCCGGATGGTGAGCGCGATCGGCCGCCGGGCAAGAAGGAAATTCAGCAGCGCGAGGCCGAAACCGCGCATACCGAATCCGATTGGGGCCGGCTGTTGAATTGACCGGCTGGAACTTCGCCTGCCCGGATTGGGAGCAACGGCTCCTTGCCGGTAAATCGCTGATCCCGGATTTGCCGCTGGACGAGGCCGAGGCGGCCCGCGCCGTCGATATCTTCAATAAGCTCCGCTTGCCCGATGTGCCCGGCCAGCCGCTCCTGCGCGAGGCGGCCGGCGAATGGCAGCGCGATATCGTCCGCGCCATCTTCGGTTCAATGGTCGGCGACACGCGCATGGTGCAGGAGCTTTTCTGCATGGTGCCGAAAAAGAACAACAAGACGACCGGCGGCGCCGGGGTCTCGTTGACCGCCTTGCTGATGAATTCCCGGCCGCATGCCGAATTCATCTATGTGGGGCCGACGCATGAGGTCTCCGACCAAGCCTTTCAGCAGGCGGTCGGGATGATCGAGGCCGACGATTATCTAAGCAAGCGGTTCCATATCGCGCACCATACGAAGACGATTCTGGACCGGCGCAACAAAGCCCGGCTCAAGGTCAAGACCTTCGACATGAAGGTCGTCACCGGCTCCAAGCCGATTTTCGTGTTGCTGGACGAACTGCACCTTATGTCGTCCATGGCCGCCGCCGCCCGGATCATCGTCCAGATTCGCAACGGCATGCCGGCGCCGGAATCGGTGCTGGTCATGATCACCACGCAATCGGACGAGCCGCCGGCCGGGGCATTCAAGACGGAACTCCGATATGCGCGCGGCGTCCGCGACGGCCGGATCAAAGAAAGCCGTATGCTGCCGATCCTCTATGAATTCCCGGAGGAGATGCAGCGCAGCGGCGCGTGGCGCGATCCGGCGGTCTGGCCGCTGGTCAATCCGAACCTCGGCCGCTCGATCACGCTCGAAAAGCTGAAATCGAGCTATCAGGCGGCAGTCGAAAAAGGCGACGAGGATCTGCGCCTATGGGCGTCGCAAAGGCTGAACGTCGAAATCGGCGTCGCCCTGCATGACGACCGCTGGCTCGGCGCCGATTATTGGGAAAGCGCGGCCGATCCGTCGATCACGCTCGACTCGCTGATCGCCGAGTCCGATGCCATCGTTTTCGGCATCGATGGCGGCGGGCTGGACGATCTATTCGGGCTGGCGGCGATCGGCCGTTGCAAGCGCAATCGCAGTGAATGGCGGCTCTGGTCGCATGCCTGGGCGCACAAGGATGTGCTCTCCCGGCGAAAGGAAATCGCCGACCGGCTGCATGACTTTCAGCGCGACGGCGATCTAACCATTTGCGAGACGCCGACGCAGGATTTCGAGGAAGTCGCCGACATCATCGCCCGCGTCCGGGATACCGGGCTGTTGCCCGAAAAGGCCGGCGTCGGCCTCGATCCGGTCGGCGTCGCCAACATGGTCGATGCGCTGGCGGTGCGCGGCATCACTGGCGATCAGGTCGTCGCGATCCCGCAGGGCTACCGCCTTTCGGGCGTCATCCAAGGCACAGAGCGCAAATTGAAGGACGGCACGCTTTGGCACGCTGGCGCGCCGCTCATGGCGTGGTGCGTCGGCAATGCAAAGGTCGAACAACGTGGGAATGCGGTGCTGATTACCAAGCAAGTCGCGGGCAAGGCGAAAATTGACCCGCTCGTCGCCGCCTTTGATGCGGCCATGCTGATGAGCAAGAACCCCGAGGCGGTCGGGGCGGGCATGGATAGCTATTTCCTAAGCCTCGCAGGGGCAGCGGCGTGAGCCTCCTCCGCAAAATGGCGACCTTCTTCCGGCGGCTGTCCTTGCGCACCCCGGACGGCTGGTATCCCGATGGCCAGCGCTCGGACGCGGGCGAGCCGATCACCGACCAGAACATCCTCGCGATTTCGGCTGTATGGGCCTGCGTCAATCTGCTGGCCGGCACCATCGCATCACTCCCGCTCATGGTCTATCGGACCAACAGCCGGGGCGAGCGCACGCTGGCGCGCGATCATCCGTTGTTTCGCATCCTGCATGACAGCCCGAATTACGACCAGACGGCCACCGACTTTTGGGAATACTCCTCGGCCTCTATCGAGCTTTGGGGCAATTCCTACGCGGCGATCGAAAGGAATGGCGGCGGCCGGGTCGCGGCGCTTACGCCCTTGCGCCCGGATAGCGTCAGCGTCCGCCGGCTCGAGAATGGAAATCTGGAATACCGCTGGACCATGGACGGCGAGAACCATGTCGGCAGCGACCGCGCCATTCTTCATATTCGCGGCTTTGGCGGCGATCCCCTCGGCGGCATGTCCACCTTGCATTTCGGCCGGCATGCTTTCGGCCTTGCCCGCGCGATCGATCGGGCGGCGGCCGGGACATTCAGCAACGGCATGATTTCGCAAACGGCGCTGACATTCGAGCGGTGGCTTACCGACGAGCAGCGCAATCTGGCCGAAACCAAGCTCTCGGAGAAATACATCGGCGCCAAGAATAGCGGCCGGCCGATCATCCTTGAGGGCGGGACGAAAATCGATGTGCTTTCGATCAAGCCCGAGGACGCGCAGATGCTCGAATCGCGGGGATTTTCGGTCGAGGAGGTCTGCCGGTTCTTCGGCGTCCCGCCCTTCATGGTCGGGCACACGCAAAAGGTGACCAGCTTCGGCTCCGGGCTTGAGCAACAGGTTTTGGGCTTCCAGAAATTCACGCTTCGCCGCCGCCTAAAGCGGATCGAGCAGGCTTTGGAAAAGCAGCTGCTTACGCCGGCCGAGCGGGCCGCCGGGCTCACCATTGAATTCAATCTGGAAGGATTGCTGCGCGGCGATAGCACGGCGCGGGCGGCCTTCTATCAGTCGGTGCTGGCCAACGGCTGGATGACGATCAACGAGGTCCGGGAAAAGGAAAACCTGCCTCGCGTCGAGGGCGGCGATGTGCCGCGCATGCAGATGCAGAACGTGCCGATCACCGAGGCGGGCAAGCAACAGGAGGCATTGCCGGCGCCGGCCGAAAATCAGGAGCCGGAACCATGAAAACCAAAGATTTCACCCTCCAAGTCAAGGAACTGACCGAGGACGGCACCTTCGAAGGCTACGGTTCGATTTTCGGCAATGTGGATGCCTACGGCGAAAAGGTCGTTCCAGGCGCCTTTGTGGAGAGCCTCGCCAAGCACCGCCGCGAGGGCACCAACGTCCTGATGCTCTGGCAGCACGACCCCGACAATCCTATCGGCGTTTGGGAGGATTTGGCCGAAGATGCCAAGGGCCTTTACGGCAGAGGCCGGCTGATCCTCGAAATCCAGAAGGCCCGCGAGGTCCGCGCGCTGATGCTGCAAAAGGCAATCGGCGGCCTCTCCATCGGCTATCGCGAAGTCGAGACAGAGCCGGATGGCAATGTCCGCCTCCTGAAAAAGCTGGAGCTTTACGAGATTTCCCCGGTCGCATTCCCGGCCAATCGCCGGGCGCGGATCGAGGCCGTCAAATTCGGAGAATTCGAGGCATTGGCGCGGCGCGGCGAGCGCCTCCAAGAGCTGGCGCGGTGCTTCCGCGACGGCGAGCCGATGCCGGCAAAGGAATTCGAGGAAATCCTGCGGGATGCAGGCTTCCCGAAAAGCGCAGCCGTACAGATCGCCTCTGTCGGCTACGCCAAGGCCATTCGGAGTGAGTCCGAGGGCAGCAAGGCGAACGAGCAGGCCGCGTTTCTTCAAGCCCTTTTGCGCGGCTGATTTTTCCCCTCACTGCGAAAGGACTCCGCTATGCCGGACCCTGTAGAAAAGACCGCCGAGCAGCTGGCTCTGGAGGTCAAAGCCGAATTCGACAAGACCATAAATCAGGTCAAGGAGATTGCCGAAAAGGCACTCGCCGAGGCCGCCAAGGGCGTCGGCTTGACCGACGATTTGAAGGAAAAGGCCGACGAGTCTCTCCTGAAAATGAACGCCCTGACAGAGCAGGTCGCCGACATCGAGCAAAAGCTCGCGCGCGGCGGCGGCAACAAAAACACCCCTGAAAAGACCATCGGCGAGCAGTTCGTCGAGGACCAGGGCGTTAAGGACTGGGCGCAGTCCAGTCCGAGCAAGGGCAAGGCGGACGTTCGCTTTAAGGCGACGATCACCTCCGCGACGACCGACACGGCGGGCGCCGCCGGGGCCGCCGTCGAGACCACCCGCCTGCCGGGCATTCTTGCCCTACCGCAGCGGCGTTTGACCGTTCGCGGCCTGATTTCGCCGGGTCGCATGGACGGCAATTCGCTGGAATACGTCCGTGAGACGGGATTCACCAATTCGGCGGCGCCCGTCGCGGAAACAGCGGCCAAGCCGGAGTCGGACCTGAAATTCGATCTGGTCACGACCTCGGCGAAGGTCATTGCCCACTGGATGAAGGCGAGCCGTCAGATTCTTGACGACTTCTCGCAGCTTCGTTCGATCATCGACCAGCGGCTCCTGTATGGCCTCGCCTATGTCGAGGAAGGCCAGCTGTTGAACGGTGACGGCACCGGCCAAAACCTGCATGGGATCATCCCGCAGGCCACCGCCTATGCCGCCGCGTTCACGCCCGATGCGCCGACCGCGATCGATACCCTGCGGCTTGCTCAGTTGCAGGCGGCGCTGGCCGAGTATCCGGCCACCGGCCATGTCATGAACCCGACCGATTGGGCGCGGATCGAGTTGGAAAAGGACACGACCGGCCGGTACATCATCGGCAATCCACAGGGCATGATCGGGCCGACTCTTTGGGGCCTGCCGGTCGTCGCCACGCAGGCAATCGCGGTTGACAAGTTCCTGACCGGCGCATTCCGGCTCGGGGCGCAGCTTTTCGACCGCTGGGACGCCCGCGTCGAGGCTGGGTTCGTCAATGACGACTTCATCAAGAACCTCGTCACGATCCTCGCCGAGGAACGCTTGGCGCTGGCCGTTTATCGGCCGGAAGCCTTCATCTATGGCGATCTTGGCTATGTAGCCTGATCGATCAGGGGGCAGCCTTTCGGGGCCGCCCTTTTCCTTGTCTTGAAAGGGAGCAACCACCATGGCCGAGTTCACCGTGAAGCGGCAGCATCTTGGCGACCGTATGTATTTGCCGGGCGATACCCGCCAAGCGGCAGAAAGCGAGGTCGCGCATCTGATCAGGAACGGCGTCCTGCAAAAAGAAAAAGCGCCGAAGCCGGAAAAGGGAAAAGCTGAACCCGGCGCCCCGGCAAACAAGGCCGAAGGCGCCGCCCCGAAGAATAAGGGTGCATGAGCATGCTCATTCCAAAGCATCGCCCGGTTCGCGTCACCCCGCCGGCCGGGCCGCCCGTCGGTCTCGCCGATGTCAAGAAAGCCCTCCATGTCGAGCACAACGAGGACGACGGCCGGCTTCAAGATGAAATTGCGGCAGCTGTTGCACATTATGAAGGGCCTGATGGCATCCTCGGCGGCGTTATCCTTTCCGAGCAAACATGGCGGCAGGATTTCGATCGGGTCGAGCAGAAATTGCTTCTGCCGCTGCGCCCGGTCGGCGATATCGTCACCGTGACTTGGAAGGATGAGGACGGCGCGGAGTCGACCATCGGCGACACCAATTATGCGCTCCTAACCGACGCCGCCGGCCGGTCTTATCTCCGCTTCCACGACTCCTATGAATTGCCGAACTATCTTTATGAGGTCGCGGGAGCGTCGATCGAATTCGCCACCGGCTATGAGACCGTCCCGGCTGACATCAAGACCGCCGTCATCGTCCGCGTGCAATTGCAATATGACGAGGCCGCATCGAACAACGGCCAGAACCTTGAACGGATAGAGGCAAACCTCATCCGCAAATATCGCCGGCCGGGGATCGCCTGATGACTATCGCGGCCGGCGATCTGCGCGAAAAGATCACCGTCGAGCGCGCCAGCTATATCAACAATGAATTCAACGAGCCGGTTGAGACGTGGGCGCCCTATATCAGCCGCCGCGCCCGGCGCGAGGATTCCGGGTCGGGCGAGAAAGAGGCGGCCGGGCAAGTCGGCGCCTTTCTGATGGCGCGTTTTGCGATCCGCCGCGACGCGCTTGTCGATGGCATCAAGCCCACCGATCGCATCTCCTATGACGGCGCGCATTGGAACATCAAAGAGATGAAGCAACTCCGCGACAATACGCGCTTCCTCGAAATCACCGCCGTAAAGGATTTGGGTTGATGGCTGGCTTTCGGGTCTCGATCGAAGGGTTGAAGCAGCTGGACCAAGCCCTGGCCGAATTGCCGAAAGCCACCGGCAAGGCGGTTCTGCGCCGAACGCTGATAAAGGCCGGCGAGCCGCTGGCCGATGATATGCGCGCCAAGGCGCCCGACGATCCGCAAACCGGCGGCAACGATCTGCGAAGCTCCATAGGCGTCGGAACAAAGCTGTCCAAGCGGCAGGCGAAACTGCACCGCAAGGAATTCAAGAACGATAAGGCGAGCGCCGAGGTTTTCGTCGGCGCCGGGCCGGTGCCGCACGCGCATCTGCAAGAATTCGGCACCTCGCGCCATGGGCCGCAGCCTTTTGCGCGCCCGGCTTGGGATGCCGGCAAAAATCAGGTCCTCGATACCATCAAGGACGAACTCGCCGTCCAGATCACCAAGGCGGCGCAGCGGCTTGCGCGCAAGGCGGCAAGGCTGGCGGCAAAGGGCTAAATCCGAAATGGAAGAAGCGATTACGGCGCTCCTGTCCGGCGTGGCAGGCGGGCGGCGGTTCTGGACGCGCGCGCCCCAAAAGCAGGCGGACGGCTCGGCCATGCCGCGCCCCTATGTCGTGCTTTTCCGCATCGATGGCGTGCCCTCCTACCACTATCAGGGCCGCGACCTGATCTCATCGCGCATTCAGGCGAATTGCTACAGCGACACTTTCACGTCCGCAAAGCAGACGGCCCGCGCCCTGATCGCCGCCGTAGAGGGCCATAGCGCCGGGATCATTCAGGGAATCTTCATCGAGGACGCCGGCCGCGATGTGACCGCCTCCGACCCCGGCGAGGTCACGCCGCTGTTCGCGATCGCCGTGGAATTCACGGTCATTCACTCCGCCTAACCCACCCCCAAGGAGCGCCGTCATGGTTACTGCCGCTGCAATCGGCTGGTCCACCACCTATGAGATTTGGGATGCCAGCCTAACCACTCCCGCCTTCGCGTTTGTCGCGGAGGTCAATTCCGTCACGCCCGGCGCCGCCGAGGTCGATCGCATCGACGCCACGCATATGCAAAGCCCGAACCGGCGCCGCGAATATATCGCCGGCCTGATCGACAACGGCGAGGCATCTTTCGAGATGAATTTCGTACCCGGCAGCGCAAGTGACGTGCTGATCAGGGGCCTCCTCGATAGCGGCGCCTCGGTCCAGCACCGCATCACTTTCCCGAATGGCCACCGCGTCACCTATAACGCGGTCATCACCGGCTACGAGAAAGAAATCCCGGTCGATGACAAGATGACCGCGACCGTGACCGTGGCGGTATCCGGGGCCGAAACTTGGGATGAGGCACCCTGATCATGGCAAATCCACACCGTGGCTCCGTCGCGTTCAACGTCGGCGACCGGGCCTATACCCTATCGTTCTCGATCAACGCGATTTGCGAGCTTGAGGAGCTTCTCGGCCAGCCGGTCCCGCAGATCGCCGCCACCCTCAACAAGCCCGAGGACATCCGCATGACGACCGTCCGCGCGCTGATCTGGGCGGCGCTGCGCGACTATCATGAGGAAGTCGATCTGAAAGAGGCGGGCGCCATCGCCAGCGAGGCCGGCATGCCGGCGGTTATGGAGGCGATTGGCCGCGCCTTTCAGCTTGCCTTCCCGGAGGCGGCGGACAACGCAAACCCTCGGAAAGCCCCGGCGCGGAAACCGGGGCGGGCGGCCTGAATCCGGTCGATCTGTTGCGGACATGGGTCGAAAGCGGTCAGGACCCCGCGCGGTTCTGGCGGCTTACCGTCCGGGAAATCACCGTCATCCTTGAGGGCTGCGCTAATCGCCTGAAACGCCAGCATAACGAGCGGGCGTGGCTGGCTTGGCATATCGAGGCGCTCGCCCGCCAGACCCGACTCCCGAAACTGAAAACGCTTCTCCACGGCGCGCCCGCCGGCAAGCGCCGCATGTCGCCCGAGGAAATCGAGGCGGTGGCGCGCACGTGGCTCGCCTCAAGGCAGAGGAAAAATCATGACATCAGCGGTCATCGGCGCCCTCCGGGTTAACCTCGGACTCGATAGCGCCGCCTTTCAGGATGGATTGAAAAAGGCGCAGTCCGGGCTGTCGCGCTTCGGCTCGATGGCAAAGACTGGGCTCATAGCTGGCGCCGCAGCAGCCGCCGCCGGCTTGGCCGCTTTCGGCGTCTCGGTAAAGGGCGCGATCGACGCCGCCGACGACATGTCGAAAATGGCTCAGAAGATCGGCATTCCGATTGAGGAGCTATCGCGGCTGAAATATGTCGCCGATCTGTCGGGCGTCTCAATGCAGACGCTTGCCACCGGGGTCCGCAAACTCTCCGTCAATATGACCGACGCGCTGGCCAAGCCCACCAGCGAGGTGGCGGCGGCCTTCCAGAAGCTCGGTATTGAATTGACCAACGCTGATGGCTCGATGCGGTCGTCGCAAGATGTCCTCGTCCAGCTGTCCGACAAATTCGCGGCCATGCCGGATGGCGCGGAAAAAACCGCGCTGGCGATGAAGCTCCTCGGTAAATCCGGCGCCGAAATGATTCCGCTGCTGAATGGCGGCTCGGCGGCCTTGAGCCAGATGATGGCCGAGGCCGATTCCTTCGGGCAGGTTTTCTCGAAGGAAATGGGCGCAAATGCCGAGGCCTTCAATGACAATATTTCGCGGCTGACCGGCGTCATCGGCAATCTCGCCGCGCGGGTGGCGACCCAACTCCTGCCGCATATGGTCGCCTTCTCCGAATGGCTCGTCCAGAACGCCCCGGCAATCGCCAACTTCGCCGTCAAGATGGTGGAATTCGGCGCGGGCGTCGCTGAACTCGGGATGGCAATCGGAAAGCTCGGGCAGGACATTACTGCGCTGGTGACGGGCGCGTGGGCGGAATTCGAGGCGGCTTGGAACCGCATCATCGAGAAGCGCAATCAGCTTGTCGCCGCGATGCAGTCGTTCGGGCAGGAGGTCATTGCGGCCTTCATGGCGCTGCCCGCGCGCATGGCGGAAGTCGGCGGGCAGATCATTGATGGGCTCTGGAATGCCATCAAAGCACGGTGGGAGGTGGTCAAGGCCGGCCTCGCCGCGTTCGGGCACGAAATCGTCGCCGCCTTCAAAGCGATCCCCGGCCAAATGGCCGCGATCGGCACAGATATTATTGATGGCCTCTATAGCGGCATTCAGCAAAGGTGGAACGCCGTCAAAGGCGGCCTTTCCTCGATCGGCCATGGCGTCATCAATTTCATCAAAAACCCGCTCCAGACGCACTCGCCGTCGCGCGTCATGCATGAAATCGGCGGCTACGTCATTCAGGGCCTCGCCAATGGCATCATGGCCAACCAGCCTTTGGCATTGAGCGCCGCGCAAGAATCCGCCGGGGCGATCACAGGCGCCTTCAATGGCGTGCAGCAGATCGGCGGCACGATTTCCGGGATGCTTACCAGCGCGTTCCAGGGCCTTATAGACGGCTCCAAAAAGGTCAAGGACGTTCTGAAAGACCTTCTCGGCCAGCTGGCGCAAATGCTGGTGAACCAAGCGTTCCAAACGCTGTTCGGCGGCGGCGGTGGTGGGAGCGATCCATGGGCCGGCCTCCGCTCCGTACGCGGCGGCGGTGGTGGTGGAATCTTTGGCTTGATCGGCAGTCTGTTCGGCTTTGCCAATGGCGGCTCGTTCAAAGTCGGCGGGGCCGGCGGCGCCGATAGCCAGATTGTCGCCTTCCGCGCCTCGCCGAATGAGCGCGTCAGCGTCACCAAGCCGGGGCAGGAGACGCGGCACGGTGCCCCGGTCGCGGTCCAGGTCGGCGTGACTGTCGATGATGACGGCAGAATTCGCGCCTATGTGACCGACATGGGCTCCAAGGCGGCGCAGACGGGCGCGGCAATGGCCGTGCGGCAAGTCAAGTCCAGCATGCCGCACCTGATCGCCAACGCGCAATCGCGGTCAATGTGATCATGACGCTACGTTGGCCGCTCGATATCTTGCCGCCGCGCGAGATTGTCGCCGATATCGCCCCGCGATCCATGGCCGCCCCGGCCGCCGTGTCCGGGGTCCAGCAAGTCGTCGCGTCCGACGCTGGCCTCTGGAAAGTCGCCTTCGGCGGCATCCCGGTTGTCAATGGCAATGCGGTGCTGACGTGGCGGGCGATCGCGGCCACGCTTGAGGGCCGTATCCAGCCGATCCTCGTCCCGCTTTCGCACTGGTATCAGCCGGAGCCGCCCAATGCCGAGGCGCTCGGTCTCTGGAACCCGGTGGCGCATTCCGACAATACCCGCTTTACCGATGGCACCGGCTATCAGGGCTCGGTCAATGACGTGCGCCTTCTCTCGGCCGTCGCATCGCGCGCGGTCTCGGCGACGTTCAATGTCGTTGCGGCCGGCGCCAAGATGCAGCCCGGCCAAATCTTCTCCCTCGGCGAGCGGCTTTATCGGCTGCGCACCGTCACTTGGACATCGGCCACAGTCGCGGCGGTGACATTCCGGCCGCCGGCCCGCGAGGCCGCCGCAGCCAGCCAGCGGGTGGAGCTTGATGATCCAGTGTGCCGGATGCGCCTTGCCTCCGATGCCGAAATGGACCTGCCGCTGGATTATGGCCGCTGGTCCTTCCCCACCGTCAATTTCATCGAGGATGTTTGATGTCGTCGTTTTTCAGTGCCGACCAGATCGAGGCAATGAGCGGCGCCGTTGTGCGCTGCGACTTGCTGGTCGAGATGGCGTTCCGATCGGAAACTATTCGCGTCTGGAATGGCAATACCGAGCTTATGGCCGGCGGCAGGAAATGGCTCCCGATGTATGGCTATGGCATCGTGGACGGCCTTTCCATGCCAACGTCGGCCGTCTCCGAATCCATCACGCTACAGCTGAACGGCCTGCCAAATCAGGCGGCCGATTTCCTGAAAGTCGCGATTGATGAAACGCCCGAGGTCGATCAGCAGACCGTCACCGTTTTCATCCAGCTATTCAACGAGGATTGGCAACCGTTCGGGGTCCCGGCGCCGATCTGGTGGGGCTACATGCAGCCGCCCCGCATTTCCCGGACCCAAGTCCGCGACCTTGAAGGCGCGGTTCAGACAATCACGCTGACGGCCGAGAATGCTTTCTTCGGTCGATCGCGCCCGCCCTTCGGCCGCTACACGGATCGCGACCAGCAGAACCGCTCGCCTGGCGACCGCTTTTTCCAGTTCACGGCCAGCCTCGTCTACAAATCATTCCGCTACCCGGATTACTGATGACGGTTGATGAATTCATCACGGCCGAGCTTTCCCGGCCGTTTTCATGGGGCAAGAGCGATTGCGCCGCCATGGCCGATCGCTGGGTGCAGGCCGTCGCCGGCTTTTCCCCTATGGACCTTTTCGGCCGCCGCCACCGCGACGAGGCCGAGGCTCTGGAATGGCTGCGCGAGCCCGGCAGCATTGCCGTGGCCGTCAATCGCGTGATGCGCGCCGCTGGCTTCAAGAAAACCGCCGAGCCAAGGATTGGCGACGTGGGGCTCGTCTTCCATGAGGGCCGGCTTTGCGTGGCGATCCTCGCGGGGTCGGTATGGATTTGCCGCGATGAGTCCGGCCTGATCGGCGTCGCACCGGCCGCGCTTTGGAAGGCGTGGAGGATCGAATGCCTGCGGCGGTAGTGGGCATCATTGGGGCGATCGGCGCCGCCGTATCCGGGATCGCCTCCACCGTCGCCGGATTGTTCGGGGCGATCGGCTCCACCGCGATCGGCACCGCCTTGCTGAAACTCGGCCTGTCCATCGGCCTGTCCTATCTGGTCAGCGCGTTCAACAGGCCGAAGCAACCCAAGCCCGAGGACGTGCAGCAATCGTTCCGGCAGGCGACGGCGCCGAGGGTCCGCCATTACGGCCGGGCGAAAGCCTCCGGGACATGGGTCTTTGCCGAGGCCAAGGGCGGGCATTTCTACAAGGTCCTCGCGATCGGGCAGGGGGAAATTGATGCGATTGAGGAATACTGGATTGATGATAAGCAGGTCACGCCCGATGCCGTGACCGGCAAGACCGGGACGAATGTTCGGCTCCGCGCGCGCCTCGGCAAAACCACCGAGACCTATTACGACGAGCTTGCCGCCGTCTTCCCGGATAGCTGGACGGCCGAGCATCGCGGCGACGGCGTGGCGTCGGTTTTCGTGACGCAATACGCGGTCGAGCAAAAAAACTACCTGCGCAATTTCCCGAACGGCATCAACACCACCGTCCGCCTCGTCTTCCGGGGCGCCAAGGTCAAAAATCCGATTACCGGCGCGACCGCATGGAGCGACAACGCCGCTGCGGTGATCCGGGATTACATGACGCATCAGGATGGCATGCGCCTCCCGGAGAAATTCGTCGCCACCGCCAAGGCCCACGCGGGCTGGCGCACGGCTTTTACGCGGGCGGCGGAAACGGTCCCGCTCAAGGGCGGATTGTCCGAGCCGCGCTATCGCCTTTGGGGCTCCTACCAGATGGACGAGCGGCCGGCCGACGTGCTGAGCCGCATGCTGGCCGCCTGCGATGGCCGGTTGGTGCCGACTGCTGACGGCGGGCTGACGCTGGATATCGGAACGTGGGCCGAGCCGGCGGTGGTCCTCGATAACGACTCAATCACCGGCTTTTCCGAGCTTGGCCGTGGCCGCGATATCCTGACGACCGCAAACACCGTCCGCGCCACGTTTCTTGATCCGTCGCAGGATTATCAGGCGGCCGACGCCGATCCGTGGGTCGATGCCGAGGACGTATCCCTTCGGGGCGAGATCGAGCAGGACATTCAGCTGAATATGGCGCCAAGCCACAGCCAAGCGCGGCGGCTGATGAAATTGGCGGCGTGGCGGGCGAATCCCGCATGGATTGCCACCTTCCAATGTAACCTGCGCGGCCTCGCCGCCTTCGGCGAACGCTTCGTCCGGATCGATTATCCGTTGCTCGGCATCAACTCCGTTTTCGAAGTGGACGATTTCCGCTTTGTCATCGATGAGGGCGGGCTTCTGGTCGGCGTGACCATTCAGGTGCACTCGATGCCGGCCACCGCCTATTCATGGGACCCGGATCAGGAACAGGGCGACGCGCCGGTATCTGAGAATTCCGAGACCGACGACGAAATCCCGGTGCCCGACCCGCCGACAGTGACCTTCGTCGGCATGGCCGCCGAGCTTTCCTTTGAGCCGTCGCCGTCGCCGATCCTCAATATTGAGGCGCGCTGGAAGCGGACAAACCAGAGCACGTGGACGGAGTCCGGCGTGCTGGCCAATGCCGCGTCCACCTTCACGACCCCGGCGCTAACAGAGAACGTCGAATATGAATTCCAGCTTCGCTATGTGACCGAGCGCGGCTTGGAGGGCAATTGGTCGGTGAGTGCGCTCGGCACGCCAAGCGGCGATCCGGCGGCGCTCGACTCCTTCACAGCGGTCGGCGGGTTGGGCCGCGCCACGCTCAATTTCGATACCGCGACCGTGGACGGCAATCTCAACACCATTGCCATCTACCGCGTGCCATTCGGCCAAGCGCTGAACAAGACGACGCATTTCCTTACCCGGATTTCGGCCGCTCCGAACGATACGATATCGCTGACCGATGGCGACGCGACACCCGTCAATCTGCTCACCAATCCGGGATTTTCGAGCGACGTGGGCTGGACGACGACCGCCGGGTGGGCAATCGCCAACGGCAAGGCATCGCACGCGCTCGGCGTCTATGGCGGCATTTCTCAGGCGGTCACGCTGGCGGCGGGCACTGTCTATCGCATCGCATATACCATCCTCGATTACGACGCCGGGGCGCTCCAAACGCGCCTGACCGGCGGCACCCCCGTTGATGGCGAGTGGATTTGGGGCAATGAGCGGAAATTGCTCAAGCTGACCGCCGCCAGCGGAAACACCACGTTCCAGGTGGACGCATCGACCGACTTCGGCGGCTCGATCGATGACGCCGTGATCTTCGCGGAAACCGGCACATGCGCGCCGCAGGGCGTGTGGAATTACTACGCGATCCCCGAAAACGCGGCGCTGGTCGAGGGGCCGGCATCCGGCCCGGTGACCGCAACAATCATCTGATAAGGGAGAAATCGAATGGCTACGGCAAACGAAATCTGGCGCGATTTCAATGTGGACGGCGTTCCGTCTTCCGGTCCCTATGATCCCGAAAAATCGCAAATCCGGCAGTGGGGCATGGAGCGGGTGGGGTCCACCGCCGTCTCCACGATCGTCAAGCTGACGCAGGCGCAATACAATGCGCTCGGCACCAAGGACGCCAACACGCTCTACATCATCGTCGGTTAGGCCCACTCCATGTATGTCGGAACCGGCAAGGTCGCCGCCCTCCACGTGGGCAGCGATCTGATCAGCCGCGCCTATCTTGGCGATGAGATTGTTTATCCGCCGGGCTCCTATCCGCTCGGGTCCCTCTCGACCTTGGCATGGTGGCGCGCCGATGATGCCTCGTCGCTGACGCTTGTCGGCGGCAAGGTTTCGCAATGGCGCGATGTGATCGCCGGCCATGCCATGGCGCAAGGCACTGATGCTCGCCGGCCGGTCTATTCGGCTACCAGTTTTGCCGCATCGCCAGGCGTCACGTTCTCATCCTCCGGGCAAACCTATCTATCGATGAGCACCTCGCCGTGGCCGGTCGAGGGCGATGAAGGCGCGGTGTTGATCGTCTGCGATCAGCTTTCGCCCGCCAGCGCGACCGTGCCGAAGACTCTCTTTTCCTATGGCAACACCGCTTTCACGCAACGCAAGGTCCAGCGCCTTGTCGTAGCGGGCGTCAATCGCGCGGCGGCGGATATCGGCAACACCTTTTCGACTTATCCGATCTATGAGGGCACACAGAACTTTTCCGGCATCCATGCCGTCACCGCCTTTTTCGGCGATGTGAATACGACCGTGGCGATCGAGGACGAGTTTGCCGGCGTCAACACGCTGGCTTTGCGCACCGAGGCCGGGCGGACCCGGATCGGCGCCGATGCCTTGGCGGCGCCCACCCAATATTGCGACTGCATTATTCGAGATGTGGTCATCGTCGATACCACCACCATGAAGCCCGGCGAGTTTGACCGCTTCATCAATTGGGCGAGCGGCAGGAGGAATCCGGTGTGATCAACCTTGGCAGCGCTGAGATCGCCGATCTCCGGGTCGGCGCCAGTCAGGTCGCCCGCGTCTATCTCGGCGAAGACATTATCTGGCAACCGAACTTCGACTCGCTGCCTGCCGCGATCTACTTCTCGGCCGCCGGCAATGATGATACCGGCGCCGGGACGCAGGCCAGCCCTTTTAAGACGCTCAAGATGGCAAACGCCGTCGCGAGGGCCGGCAAGACGCTCTATTTCCGGGGCCGCGACACCTTCACCGGAACGCTGCTTGCTCGGCCCGGCTGCGTCTACAATTCCTATGGCACCGGTAAAGCCACGATCAGCTCGGGCAATTCCGAGGCGGTCCTGCTGGACAATGCGGATTTCGCCGAGGTCCGCCGGCTGATCGCGCAAGGCTCAGGCACGACCGTCAACGGCACGCACGGCATCCGGGCAATCAATAGCCACGCCGAGGCCATTCAGGTCGATGACGTGGTGATCGATAGTTGCGAGGTGCGCGGCTATGGCCGCAACGGCATTTTCGCGACGGTCGCCAATTATCCGTCCGGGCTTACCGGACTCCAGATCACCACCAATATCGTTGAGGATTGCACCCAAAACGACGAGCGCGGTCATACCGGCGGCATCATCGTCGCGGCCGAGGAGGCGGACTTTTGGGGGCTGGCGACCTATCCCGCATCGCACCGGGATGTCGTCGTCAGCGGCAATACCGTCCGCCGCTGCAAGGGCAAGCGGGACGCGCCCAATCACGTCGGGTCCGGGATCATCGTCGCGCAGACTGAGGGCGGGCTGGTCGAGAACAATCTCGCCGAGGACTGCGGCGAAAACTCCACCAACCAAGCCGGCCCGGTCGGCATATGGGCGTGGGATGCGATCGGCGTCGTGATCCGCAAGAACACGGTGCTGCGGCAGCGCTCGGCGCGGTCGGATGGCGGCGGCTTTGATCTGGACGGCGGCTGCAAGGATTGCGTCCTCGAATACAATTTCTCGATGGGATGCACCGGCCCCGGCATCATCATTTTCTCGTTCGACGATACCGCCTATCCGGCAAACAAGCTCCTCGATTATTCCAACAACGTCGCCCGCTATAATCTGTCGGTACGCGATGGCCAGACCGTCCGCTCGGAATTCGGAATGTTCATCGGCACCATGCGGCCGGTCGCCTCGGACTTTCAGAACATCCGCGTCTACAACAACACCATCGTTGTCGATACGGTTGGTGCGTTCTCGCCGACATGCCTTTCAATCCAGACGTTCGGCGGCGTCGATTTCAGCCATGCGACCGGCGTCATCGCCAACAATATCTTTCTCCAGAAAGGCGCCGGGCTGCTGTGCGACGTGCGGACGACCGCAATGCAAATCCACGGCAATTGCTTCCACTCCGTCCAGGGCACCGCGATGCGGGCGTTCGGCTTCGATTGGGAGACCGTCGATCAATGGATTTCGGCCTCGGGCAATAAGGAATTTCTGCACGGCACCCACACCATCTTTGTCGATAACCCGCAGCTGGTGAATGATTCCGGGACCAATCCCGAGGATTTCCGGCCGGCCGATGACTCGCCGCTCTATGGCGTCGGAATGGATATCAACGCGGAGTTCGGCATTGCGCGCCCGACCGAGGATTTCCTCGGCAACGCGCTTCCGGCGACGCAGGTATTCTTTACGCCCGGCGCTATGGAGCCGGCCACGCCGCTGCCGAATTTGCTGACATCGCCGAATGTCCTAAACACCGGATGGGAGCTTAACGACATCGATTTGATTTCCGGCCTGCCCGGCATGTTCGGCGGCACATCGGCGCAGAACATAAGGGTGGATGCCGAGGGCGCGGCGGTCGGCCAGCTGCGCACCTTCACGGCCGGGACCGAGAAGATTTTCCGGCGTGGCGGTTTCGTCAAACCCGCCGCCGATGTGATCGCGGCCGTGATCGGCAATCGGCGGCCGGACGAGGCGGATTATTGGTGGACATGGTTCGATATCGTCGCGGGCGAACTGGACGATGCCGACGCATGGGGTGCCTATCTGGACTCCGTCCCGCGCTTCCGCATGCAAAAGCGGCCGAACGGCTTCTGGCTGATCATGCACGAAATGAAGGTCCCGAGCACATGGACGCAGGACAAGTTTTGGGCGCAGCCCTCGGCGCCGCATCCGGTGCGGGGCGGCATCAATGACGTTCTCGGCCGGGGGCTGATCCACGACGGGTTCTTTGAGTTCCGCGTCGGCTAAATCCAATCGATCGGAGAAATCATGGCGACCAGCAGCTTCAAAGCGGCGCTGGCGCGGGTGCTCGTCCATGAGGGCGGGTATGTAAATCATCCGCGCGACCCCGGCGGCGCCACCAATCAGGGCATTATCCAGCGGACATATGATGCCTATCGGCGCAGCAAGAAATTGCAGCCGCGCTCGGTCCAGAAGCTAACCGCGCCCGAGCGCGACGCGATCTATCGGCGCCAGTATTGGGACGCGATCAAGGGCGACAAGTTGCCGGCGGGCGTCGATTATGTCGTGTTCGACGGGGCGGTAAACTGCGGCCCGAAGCAATCCATCAAATGGCTACAGCGGGCGCTCGGCTCGGCCTATCGTGGCCAGATCGACGGCGTGATCGGGCTGGCCACCTTCGCCGCGCTTGGGGCCGTCGAGGATCACGACGCGCTGATAGATCGGATTTGCGACCGCCGGATGATCTACCTCCGCGCGCTCGATACATGGCCGGACTTTGCCGGCGGCTGGACCCGGCGCGTTCAGAACGTGCGGGCGATCGGCAAGGCCGAGGCAACCGGGGCCGAGGAAGTCGCCGCCGTCCATATCGCCGGGGCCGAAACAAAGGCGCCAATCGAGGACGCCCGCAAGGCGCCGTCGCCAGCACCCGCCGATGCGGCGACCGGCGGCGGGATCGGGGCGGGCGGCATCGCCGGCACGTTGCAAACCCTTCAGGATCAGCTGACGCCGTTCAGTTCGGCCGGCGATTGGATCACCACGACGGTCGCCGTGCTCGCCATCGGCGGCGCCATGCTCGCGGCGGGCGGGATCGCATATCGCTATTACGCGAAGCGGCGGGCGGCAAAGCTGGCCGACGCCCTTGATGCGGTGCCGGCATGATCGCGCTGCTTACCGGACCCTGGGGGAAATGGATCGGGGTCGCGGCGATCGCCGTCGCGCTGTTCGGCGTCGGCTATTGGAAAGGCCGCGCCGATATCCGCGCCGATCAGCTGAAAGATACCATCCGCGCAATCGAGAAAAGGGAGCGGATTGATGAACGGATTCAAGGCTTGGACGGCATCGCTCTTTGCAATGAGCTTCTTGGCGGCGGGGTGCACGACGAATGCCAGCAATTGCGCGGGGTGGAGGAAGATACCCGTCACCCCGGCCGGCGCCGTTAAGCTGGCCAGCGATCCCGATCTAGTTCCAACCGGCCAAGGCGTTGCCAGCACCAACGCTTTCGGGCGCGCGCAGAAGTGCTGGAAATAGGAGGCCGCAATGATTGAGGCACTGATTGCCTTGGCGATCACGATTCTCGTCGTCGGGCTGATCGCCGGGCTGGTAATCTTTCTGATCCGGCGGGCGCCATTCATCCCCGCGCCGTCCGGTCAATGGGCCGAATATGTCGTGATCGTCATCGCCGTCTTAATTATCCTGTTGCGGGCGCTGCCGCTGTTAGGAGTCAGCGTGTGATGACCTTCGAAGTCGATACCCGGACGATCAATATCAACACGGTGGTTTCGGTCGCCGGGTTCCTCGCGACGTTCGTGTTCATCGGCATCGCATGGGGCGCCTCGCAAGCGGCGCTGTCCGATCTGGAAGAATGGCGCATTCAGCATGAAGGCGTGCATCGCGATTTACAGGCCAGCGTGCGTTCGCATGATGCCGTGGTGGACTCTCAGATTTCGACCCTCCGCAGCAACCTCGCCAAGCTGGACCAGATCGAATACCGCATTACAGCGAACGAGAAAGGCATTGAGGCACTCGATACCCGGATAGGCCGGATTACCGAAAGCTACAGCAATCAGTTCTCCGATTTCCGCAATCAGCTGTCATCGATATCGACGCAGATCGCGTTGACCAATCAGACCCTCCAGCGGATCGAGGCGGCGACGCCGGCCGCCCCGCGCTGATCATTCCTCCCGGCGCGGGCTAGGCAAACCTAGCCCGGCGGCCCGCGCCCAATCGTCCCGCCCTTGGCTTCGCGCCGGGGCGGGCTTTTTTGTTTCGGCCATAGCGGGCCGCTGACGCGCGTTTCCGATCGCCGGGATAGATTGGGCATGCCAAGGGCGCAAAGCGCGCTGTGCGCCGCGACGGCCGGGAAAGCGGATCGGGAATTCTGGTATAAGGGCGGGCAGGCTGATTCGATGATGCGGAAAGCAAAGCCCCGGCGGGAAAATCCTCGCCGGGGCACTGCGGATAACCACGGGAACAAACGGGGAAAATGATATGGATAACCCTTCCTTAAGCCCTTGATTTCGCATTCATAGAAAATTTACCAAATGTGATGTCATTATGGCTTATCGACATATGGCACGACCGCCCGCCTCATGATCTTACTCACGACCGTGCGGGAGCTGCGTCGGGCTTATGCGCGCCCGGCGCCGCGACAGCCCGTGATCCGGTTTGAAGCGAGCAAGGAAGAATGATGGCAAAGAATCCGAATCTGACGTTGACGGGACACGATCTGGCCGCGCTGCTGTGCAGCCGCGTCTGCCACGACATCATCTCGCCGGTCGGCGCCATCAACAACGGTCTCGAACTCCTCGACGAGGGCGGCGCCGATGCGGACGCGATGGACCTGATTCGCACCAGCGCGCTCAATGCCTCGGTACGGCTGAAATTCGCGCGCCTTGCCTTCGGGGCATCGGGCTCGGTCGGTGCCTCGATCGACACCGGCGAGGCCGAGAAGGCCGCCAAGGATTTTGCCGCTTCGGAGAAGAAGACCGAGGTCAACTGGAACGGACCGCGCGCGATCATCGCCAAGAACCGCGTCAAGCTGCTCCTGAACCTGTTCCTGATCGCTTACGGCTCGATCCCGCGTGGCGGCGTCATCGACATCACTCTGGAAAATCCGGAGTTCGACGCGATATTCACCCTCAATGCCAAGGGTCGGATGATGCGCGTGCCGCCCAAGCTGGTGGAGCTCATCTCCGGCACGCCGGAGGAGGCGGTCGACGCACATTCGATCCAGCCCTATTACACGGTACTCCTGGCGGAAGAGGCCGGTATGGCGATCGACGTCGTATCGACCGGCGAAGCGATCGTCTTCACCGCTCGCGTCGTAGCGCCCGAAACGGTGAGCGCCTGAGGCGGGACCAAGCGCGGCTTTCGGCAAATCTGGCCGATTTCCATCGTCTCATTGCTCCGGTGACGGGAGGACTCATGCGCCCTCCCGTATGCTTCACGACCGCATCCCTCCGACCGACCGGAAGCGCCGGCGGTTTTCAGCGCGGCGGGTGATGCCGCGTCACCGCGGTAACTGTTTCTTTGCCAAATCCGTATAGGATTGCTTCATGGAGATGGTTTCGCGTGTGGCGGAGCGGGAAGGAGATGGACGTGCGGCGCTTGATGATTGCTGACGGATCGGATGTTGTGCGTAAGGTCGGGAAGCGCATCCTGTCGGGAATGGGATTCCTGGTTTCCGAGGCGCCGAGCAGCCTTGAAGCGCTGGTGCGATGCGAGGCCGAACTGCCGAACATCCTGATCGTCGACGCGGGCCTGGACGGTGCGCTCGACCTGATCGGCAATATCCGTCGCCTGCCTGAGGGCGCTTCGGTGCGGATCTATTACTGTGTCGTCCAGGCGGATCTCAAGAAGATGATGGCCGGCAAGCGGGCCGGTGCCGACGATTTCCTGCTGAAACCGTTCGACCGCAAAATCCTGACGAGTGTTTTCGCCGGTCAGTCCATGGCGGCCTGAAACAGAGCCGGTCCTATGGGGCCACGCGGGGCTTACCCAAGCGATCACCTGCCCCATCTTCCGATAGGGCAAGGCTTTCTCTCTTGATTCCTCATTCCTGTGCTCGTCACAGGAATCCAGCCAGGCCGAGTCCCTGGGCTGAAAAGACCCTCCCGCGCCGCAGACGCAGCGCTGCTGGATTCCTGTGACACGCACAGGAATGCAGCAGAGAGAAAAAATGTATCCGCCACCAATCGCTGCTATGCGGCGTCACGTACTTGCTGTGACGGGTCAATATGCGTCGGCAACAAAAAACCCGCCCTGATTAGGCGGGTTCGGCTGCGGTTCGGGCGAGGCGGCAGATGCGGGTATGTCGCCTACGGGAATGCCGGAAATCAGGCGGTTTCCAGGTAGTCGCTGCCTTCCGGCTCGCGCAGCACGTAGCCGCGGCCCCAGACGGTTTCGATGTAGTTGGCGCCGCCGGCGGCATTGGCGAGTTTCTTGCGCAGCTTACAGATGAAGACGTCGATGATCTTCAGCTCCGGCTCGTCCATGCCGCCATAAAGGTGGTTCAGGAACATTTCCTTGGTGAGCGTCGTGCCCTTGCGCAGCGAGAGCAGCTCCAGCATCTGGTATTCCTTGCCCGTCAGATGCACGCGCTGGCCGCCGACTTCCACGGTCTTGGCGTCCAGGTTGACGATCAGCTCGCCCGTCGAGATGACCGACTGGGCATGGCCCTTGGAGCGGCGCACGATCGCGTGGATCCGGGCCACCAGCTCGTCCTTGTGGAAAGGCTTGGTCATATAGTCGTCGGCGCCGAAGCCGAGGCCGCGCACCTTGTCCTCGATACCCGCCATGCCCGAAAGGATGAGAATCGGTGTTTTGACCTTCGACAGACGCAGCGTTCTGAGAACTTCGTAACCGGACATGTCCGGCAGGTTCAGGTCGAGGAGAATGATGTCGTAGTCGTAAAGCTTGCCGAGATCGACGCCTTCTTCCCCGAGATCTGTGGTGTAGACGTTGAAACTTTCGGACTTGAGCATGAGCTCGATGCTCTGAGCCGTCGCGCTGTCGTCTTCGATCAGTAGAACCCGCATAGTCTTCCCCTTTTCCGCCGCCCAAGGTTGTCGTGGCATCCTTACGCGATACGGATCCAGTCGTTGCCTGATTTGGAGGCTGCCACCAAATGGTTAACAAATTCTGATTCACTCTGGCAAGGTGTATCGAAAATGTTAAATATTTTTAGCAGTCTCCTGATTCAAAACGTAAATCTGAAATTGCGCTCCTCATGCGATACATGAGGGAATGCCGTTAACTGACTCTTCCGACTCGTAAATGCGCGAAAGTCCACATTTCATGCATCAGCATTTACGGAGCCTTAAATCATCGCACCTATGATTAACGATGCCCGTAAACGAAAGGTTACCAGCGGTAGGCATTTGTTAAGGCCGCGGTCGATTTTTGTTTCCGGCTCGGTTGGGCCGGCACAACGGGCCGCAGATCACGGGGATTCCGGGCGAACCGGCTTCTCTAGTGGTCGATTAGAAGGAGTTAGAGCGGGATGCGGGCGGAGATCTCCTTCACAGCTTTCCCTTATCCCGCTCGGGAACAGTAACCGGGGTCTCGGTATCCACGGGAGTATTGCGTATGAAAGCACGTGAGAGCCTAGTCCGACTGAAGGAATTTCAGGTTCGGGAAAAGCAGCGCCAGCTCAGCCAGCTTCAAATGATGATGGCCGAGTTCGAGCGCATGACCAAGGATCTGGAAAACCAGATCGTCTTCGAGGAGAAGAAGTCGGGTATTTCCGACCCTTCGCATTTCGCCTATCCCACCTTCGCCAAGGCTGCCCGCCAGAGGGCCGATAATCTCCAGGTTTCCATTCGCGAGCTGAAGATGCAGCAGGATGCGGCCGAGCTCGCGCTCGAGGAGGTGCAGGCGGAATATGCGAGGGCAGCAGCGCTCGAGGAGCGGGATACGGGTGCGCGGCTGCGCGCCTGAGAGAGCAACTACGGCACCGCGTATCTGATGAGACGCGCGGTGCCTTACAGCGCCGCGGGTCTTATCAGAAGCACAAAGGGCGCTCTAACTTGTTGAATCGGCGCATTGTGCTTTTCGAAGATTGATTCCGATTGTCGGGCCGATGCGGCAGGAGAAGGGGTCCCTTGCACTATCAACCCTGGATCACATCCCGCCACTCCGGATGGCGCATGACCTGAGCGCGCATGAAGGGGCAGAGCGGGATGATCTTCCAGCTGCCCTTTCGGGCCTCTTCGATCGCGTGAAGGGCCAACGCCTGGCCGACGCCCTTGCCGCGCAACGCGTCCGGAACGAACGTGTGGTCCACGATTATGAGATGCGGCGACGACCTGGAATAGGTCATCTCACCGGTGTGGCCGTCGAGCGTCGCCGTGTAGCGGCCTTTTGTATTCGTTTCTTCCTGGGCGATGTCCATCGGGCGTCCTTCGTTCCCATGCGTTGGTGGCGATACGGCAGCTGCAGCATGATCTGATGGATGGTTTTATCGTCAAATCGGCTGAAACGAAACCGGCGGCTCAGGAGCACCCAAGCCGCCGGTTCGAATTATGGCCCTGCAGGGGATTGATCAGTGGCGATATTGCTGGATGCGCGTCGTGCGCAGGCCGGCGAGACCATGGTCATTTATCGAGGATTGCCAGGAGAGGAATTCCTCTACGGTCAGCGTGTAACGCTCACATGCCTCTTCGAGGCTCAAAAGGCCACCACGCACGGCGGCGACGACTTCAGCCTTCCTGCGGATGACCCAGCGCCGGGTATTGGCCGGCGGCAGGTCCGCGATCGTCAAGGGGCTGCCATCGGGGCCGATGACATATTTCACGCGTGGACGCATCATTTCGGTCATGGGACTCTCTACACAAACTCAAGACCATATGGCTGTGACCTTAGCTTGCCACATTTAATAATTGCCTAAACCGTTGATAACCATTTGATCATCATTTGAGCGGCCTCGGCCGCGGATGGTTCGCAAGGGTGGCTGTTCGTGACGGAAGGAAACGGCAGGCCTTCCTAGAATTTCGGGACGCGGGCCATGCAATCACCACATTTCGCTTCGACTGGAATTCGCGACAGCGAGGCGCCGGATCAAACGGGCGTCCACGTGTATGCTCCCGGAATAAACGGGGGCGTCACGAAGTTTGCGGGCGGCGCGGCTCATGTCTGCGGCGCGGGGCAGGGGGGGCGCTTTCAGCCACCGGGCCAGGACCGCTTTAGTCTCCATAGCGGCGGCAACGCCGGCAGCACGGTGACCGGAATGAAGGATTCGAACGAACCGGCCTCGCGGCGCGAGGCCGAAGCAAACATGCCTTTCGAGATCGACCCCGCATCGGTGCGCACGGAGTACGAGCTCCTGCATCTGATGCGGCGGCTGATCTCCCGCTACGGCTTCGCGCATTTCATGATCGCGCGTCTGCCTCTCGCCGACGAGCAGCGCTTTTCCGAACGTCTCGTGCTGAGCAATTGGCCCGCGGAGCTGGTGCAGCAGTATGATGCCGGCGAGACGTTCCAGACGAGCGAGCTGGTAGAGCGCCTGCGCCAGACGAAGCTGCCCGTCACCGGCGGCCCTGAACTCATGGAGCCCGCGGGCAAGGGCGCCGGCAAGGCCGCGTTTATCCGCCTCCCGCCCCATGCCGGTATGGGTCACTTCGCGGTGCTGCTGCACACGACCTATGGTGAGCCTTTTGTGGCAGTGCTCTCCGGCACGCGGGACGAACCGGCCGGCGCGGAGCGAGCGACGCTCTATCTGGCGCTATTGCAGCTTTTCGAATGCCTCGAGCGTACCTTCGATGCCGGCAGCGGCGCCCGCGAGAAGCTCTCGAGCCGGGAGGTCGAATGTCTGCGCTGGGCGGCGGCCGGAAAGAGCAGCGACGAGATCGCCATCATTCTCGGCATATCCGCCTATACGGTGAGCAGCTATTTCAAGAGCGCGACCCGCAAGCTCGACGCCGTCAACCGCATGCAGGCGATCGCCCGGGCGATGCGGATGAAGCTGATCTGACGGGTCGAGTGCTCGGCCGGCGTTCTGCCGTCCACTCTTGCCGTGACGGGCGCAAGTTTCTATATGTCGCGGCACGGAAAAGTCTGATGCATGCCGCCCGACACCGAGCAGCGGTTTGGGGATGACGGCATGCACGAAGAAAATACCAGAAGGGCGTAGACCCTACAGAATATGCCGCGCCGCCCTCATGTGCCGCCGTGCGGCCTCAAGCGTGAAACAGGGTGCCGGTACAGGAGCCGCGCCCGGATGCCGGATTGGATCCCGTGAACAGTCTCGATTTTGACCGCAAGCCCGAAGATACGCGCGTCGTCGTCGCCATGTCCGGCGGCGTCGACTCTTCCGTCGTGGCGGGGCTTCTCAAACGCGAGGGCTACGACGTTCTCGGCATCACGCTGCAGCTTTACGATCATGGCGCGGCGGTGCACAGGGCCGGCTCCTGCTGCGCCGGTCAGGATATCGACGACGCCCGCCGCGTCTGCGAGACGATCGGCATTCCGCATTATGTCCTCGATTACGAGGCGCGTTTCCGCGAGACGGTGATCAACCCCTTCGCCGAAAGCTATATCGCCGGCGAGACGCCGATCCCGTGCGTGGCCTGCAACCAGACGGTCAAGTTCGCCGACCTGCTTGCGACCGCCAAGGAGCTCGGCGCCGATGCGCTCGCCACCGGCCATTACATCCGTTCGCGGCCGAGCCCGAAGCCGCGTTATGCCGGCCAGCGCGCGCTCTACCGGCCGGCCGACGCCGAGCGCGACCAGAGCTATTTCCTCTTTGCGACAACGCAGGAGCAGATCGACTATCTGCGCTTCCCGCTCGGCGGTCTTCCGAAGAGCGAGACCCGGGCGCTCGCCGAGGAGATGGGCCTTGTCGTCGCCAAGAAGGCCGACAGCCAGGACATCTGTTTCGTGCCCCAGGGCAAATACAGCGACATCGTCTCGAAGCTGAAGCCGAACGCGGCGCTTGCCGGCGAAATCGTCCATCTCGACGGTCGCGTACTGGGCGCGCACGAGGGCATCCTGCATTACACGATCGGTCAGCGCCGCGGCATCGGTGTCGCGACCGGCGAGCCGCTCTATGTCGTCTACCTCGACGCCCGCTCGCGCCGCGTGATCGTCGGCCCGAAGGAGGCGCTGGAGACGCGCCGCGTCTACCTGCGCGACGTCAACTGGCTGGGTGACGAGGAACTGGAAGCGGCAGCCGGGCAGGGCTTCGAATGCTTTGCCAAGGTGCGCTCCACCCGCCGCCCCGCGCCGGCGGTCCTCAAGAGCGATGCCGAAGGGCTATATGTCGAGCTCGTCGAAGGCGAGGCGGGTGTCGCGCCCGGCCAAGCCTGCGCGCTCTATTCCGGCACCGGCGAGGATGCGCGCGTCTATGGCGGCGGCTTCATCCGCAGGTCCGAGCGCGAGCCGGCCGCGGAAGCGGCGCTGAAGGCGCTCTTGCAGGCGCCGGCGGCAGCGTAAAGCGGGCGATTCCGGCGTGGCGGGAAAACATCGCTTTTTCCCGAAGACATTGCTTGACACTAGCCGGAACAGCGCCTTATAAGCCGCCCGACCAGCCAAGACGGGCTTCGTTCAGAAGCTTTCACGGCACCGGCGGCGGAGTAGCTCAGTAGGTTAGAGCAGAGGAATCATAATCCTTGTGTCGGGGGTTCGAATCCCTCCTCCGCTACCAATCCTTCCCGGTCCATTCTGGACACATTGGTTACGGTTTATTCCTGAGACATTGGCCGGTGCGATCCTGCATATTGTCGCTGGGCGCGAGCAAGGTTCACCAAAACGGCTTGCCGGATCTGCGAGGGAGTGCCGCCCTCCCGTCCACTCGATGAGCTTTCTTATTTTTCGAGCGCGCTCTATCACTCATAGGGCCTCGCTCTCGCTCTTGCGTGAAAGCTCTGAAGCCGCCACTCCTTTCCTTATTCGCCGTTTTGACCACGAGCCGCCACCAGAGGCCAGTGGAAGCGCCGAGTCTTGTGCACTGAATTCTAACGTCGTTAAATGAGTTACTGTCAAAGGTCATACTCGAAAGATCATTAGAGTAGATTTCTGCTGGTTACTTGATCAAGACGGTTTTGGCCGTCGGTCGCTCCTGCGCCGGATCCATTCTCCAAACTTTATGACGAGAACTGTCATCGGCGTTGTCTACCCTTATTTCTCGATCTGGAACTTAATTCTGCTGTAGTGGTTTTCCCTGGAGGAAAGAACCTAAAGGAGAACTCCAATGGCTGACAGAGGACCAACAGTAGTCAACACAGGGGGCAGCGGCGGTGGGTGGGCCGTTGCGGTAATCGTGATTCTGCTAGTTGTCGGAGCCTTGTTCCTGTTTGGCGGCGATCTCTTCGACGGCAGCGGCGGTGGTGGAAATACCGACGTCGACGTGAACGTGCCGAACGTTGAAGCGCCGCAGGCACCTTCAGGCGGACAGGAAACGCAGGCGCCTTCAGGCGGCGAGGGAACGTCGCCGGGCGGCGCTCAACAGTAGTCATCAACGTCGAGCCGTCCCTCGACGGCTTCCGGAACTGGCGAGCGCGCCTGGTGAGGCGTGGTTCATTTCTCCCGAAGCGCTCGCCCTGATGTCCTGCCGCTTGGTCCGTCCTCCCCGGCTCAAAGACGCGGAAGGGCGGAACTAATCCGCTCCCCTGCCGTTCAGATATGAGTTTAAGCAAACTCTCAAATGAGAGCATGGAGGAGAAGTCATGAACATCGGCAGGCTTTTCGCGGCCGGGTTGATTTTGGGCGGCGCGGCGGCTGCTGTACCTTCTGCTTCGTCAGCCCAGTCATTCGACCTGTATATCGGTCCGGACGGTCCGCAGCTGCGTGATCGCAGATATGACGATGACGATTACGATTATCGTCCGTCTCGCGGCTGCAGCGAGCGTCAGGCCATCCGTCGCGCCTATCGGCTTGGAATCCGCGACCCGGATATCCGGTCGGTCACGCGGCGCGAGGTCGCGGTCGACGGTGTCGGCCGGCGCGGCCGGCTTACGACCGTCTATTTTGCAAATCGGCCGGGATGTCCTCGCATAGGTTGAGCCTCGTCTGCTACAGCGCCGAGCGTCTTATCAGACGCGCAAAGGTCGCTGTGGCACTTTGATCTGCTGCATGTTTTTGTCCTTTAATCGGATACGATTAAAGGACACATGCAGTAGTATAGCCGAACGTTCGCCATCATAGGGCGCCGCGCGTTTCCGGACGCACGGCGCCATTTGGCATGCTGCTACAAACGGCAGCGCTCGGGCAAGACTATCTGTATGGACGAGGCGGGCGACGGAACTTCCCGGGGCCGGCCTTGTTAGAGCAATTCCAGGAAAAGTGCGCAGCGGTTTTCCGTCCGGAGTTGCGGCAGAAGGGTGAGCAATTCCAGGAAAAGTGCGCAGCGGTTTTCCGTCCGGAGTTGCGGCAGAAGGGTGAGCAATTCCAGGAAAGTGCGCAGCGGTTTTCCGTCCGGAATTGCGGCAACGAAAGGTTAGAGTATTGCCGGAGCGGAAATGCTCTGGATCACGATGTTTTAGGTCTGGTTGACCTAAAAACATGACCGTGATCGATTGCACGAAGTTGGAGCGGGATGCGGGCGGAAAACCGCACACACTTTTCCTCATCCCGCTCCGGGTCGGTCAGGAGGATCGCATGCCGGCGCCGAAAGAGATGGATTCCGCATTGACCAGTCTTCCCCTGAGAATCGGGGCCTATGTCCCCGACGATCTCCTGGAGGACTGGTTCGCCCCGGGAACGGGAATGAACCCGCCCTCGGAAAAGGCTTTGACCGAGGCAGCCGCATACGGCCGGCGGTTCGAGTGCGAATTCAAATATTATCCCGAGCGAAAGGAAGGGGTCTTCTGGAAATGGGTACCAGCCATCTGAACGAAGGCAATCTGGAGGCGAAGGCCATCAATGCCGTTATCGAAGAACTTCAGCGGCAGGCGGCAGAAAACCCTTCGAAGCTTCAGGTCCGCCAGGCGGGAGACAAGCTCGCGGTCCACGGAGAGATCGACGTCGATGCTGTGGTGATGGTGGTCGTAGGGTCGATGGCAGGCGGCCCTTGAGCCGCCTCCGCCTTCCTTCGGCCCTATGCCCTTGAGCCGGTCCGTTTCGGGTCTGCGCGAGCGCGTGCCATGCGCGCCCGCGAAGGGAGGGCCTCAGGAAGGATTGTCCTTGTCGCCCGTGGCGCTCGGCGGATTTTCGTCGATGGTATTGATGCCGTCGGCATTGACCTTGGTGTCCTCGATCCTGGTGGAATTGGTCGAGGAGAAGCGGTCGACATAGACGTAGAAAATCGCACTGGCGATTATGATGACGGCGGCGCCGATCAGCGCCAGTCGTTCCCAGGTTCTGCTCATGACATCACCTCCGGTCGCTCATGGTCGGAAACCGCAGCCGGCCGCAAAGGTTCCGGCCCGCGGGAGCCGCCGCCGGACTTGACGCGACGGCGGAACCATTTGTGCCCGTTCGACGTTAGAACCAACGCAGTTGGGAGGCGCAGGATGAGACACGCGGAAATCGGAAAGCTCGACAAATCCCAGGCCAGGCATGTCTGGGACGTGGCGGAGTATTGCAGGCGGACCGGCATCAACAAGGCCGAGGAACGCCGCCTGATCAGGGTTCTCGGGCGATTTGCATCCAGCCACGAGCTTCAGATGAACATCGTGCGTCCTCAGACGCGCATCCGCTGACATCTCCGCGTCTCCATCGCCATTGAATCATTCACTGTTTCGTCGAACAGTGAATGCAGCCGCAGGAGGCGCGCGTGTGGGCAACCCTGGCCGGTGCACTTCTTTTCATCAGCGGGCTTCTCTACATGGCATGGGAGGCGCTCGGACGGCGACGGCTGAGCGAGCCGCCGCAGCCCGCGGAACGCAATCCCAAGCAGACGCTTGAGCCGCGCGGGCAAGGCCTGCGCTTTCTGAGCCCGTTGCGCAACTGGCTGGGCGTCGCGCTCATGCTGGTCGGCGGAATTCTCCTGCTCTTCGGCATGCGCTGAAGCGGCGTGCCTTCATATTTCCGGCCGAACAAAAGACGGCTGACGGCGCGGCGCTCAGGCCGGGCCGATCTCTATCAGGAAAGCTTCCGAAGCGATGTCGGCCGAGAGCGTGAGCGTGCCCGGCTGGACGAGGACCGCCGCGTCGAGCCCGTGCAGGGTTGCGGAGACGCCTTCGGTCACGAGCGCAACGCTGCCGCGATGACAGAAGAGAACGAGATCGCGGGCGCTCGTCGTCACCGGTTGCGAGCCCTCGACATGAATCCTGCGCACGCGGTGTTTCAAAGCCTGGCGGCGCGTCATCACATTGAGATCGGTGACCGGGCCATCCACGAGCGTCGCGGACGTCGGCACGTCGGCGGGGAAGGTGAGGGGGGTATCCGAGGTGGTCAGCAGTTTCGGTTGCCGGCCCTCGATCGCAAGCGTCATCCCGCTGCCCTCCAGGATCGATAGGGTGCGGTCGATGCCGGGAAAGATCGAGAAGGCGCCATTGGTGGCGACGGTCGCCATGCTTATGCGCCAGTCGAAATCGGCAATGGTGGCACGGTCCGGAGAGACGGCGATTTCCACCGTCTCTCCGCCGCCGTTCTTCCACGGCATATGCCTGTACTCGCTCGAGCGCAGAATTCGCATCATCGTCAGCCGAGCCATCCCATCGACGTTCCGACCCAAATGATCGGCGCCGTCACCACTATGCTCAATACGACGCGAATATACCAGATCACCAGAAGATCGCGAAAGCTGAGCGGGATCGAGGTCGCCAGCATGCAAGGGACCGAGGCGGACAGGAACAGGACCTGACTGACCGATACCACCGCGGCCAGGAACTTCACCTCGGGCACGGCTTCCTTGAGCAGGATGGCGGGCAGGAACATCTCGGCGAGCCCTGAGGCGAGCGCCTTTGCCGCCTGCATCGGTTCGCCGAACTGCGCGAGCCAGGTGAAGGGGTAGAGCGTCAGGCCGAGAATGTCGAAGATCGGCGTGAACTTGGCGGCGAGAAGCCCGATGAGCCCGACGGCCATGATGCTCGGCAGGATCATCGCCGCCATGCGCAGTCCGTCGAGGAAGCTTTCGCGCAGCAGCGTCGGCAGGCCCTTGGCGATTGCTGCCTGTTCCAGGCCCGTCTCGACAGCGACGCTCAGGCGGCTGCGGCCCGGGGGCAGCGGCTGGTCCCGATCGCCCTCGTGCGCAAGCCGGGAAAGCGGCCAGATCCGGGCGGTGATCGCAGAAACGATGAATGTGACGACAAGCGTCGTCCAGAAGTAGAAATTCCAGATATCCATGAGCCCCAGCGTCTTCGCCACGATGATCATGAACGTAGCCGACACGGTGGAAAAGCCTGTCGCGATGATCGCCGCTTCGCGCACCGTGTACTTGCCTTCGCGGAACACGCGGTCGGTGATCAGGAGCGCAAGGGAGTAGCTGCCGACGAAGGAAGCGACGGCGTCGATGGCGGACCAGCCCGGCGTACGCCAGATCGGCCGCATCACGGGCTGGACGAGCACGCCGGTGAATTCGAGAAGGCCGTAGCCGATCAGGAAGGCGAGTGCCAAAGCGCCGATGGGTACGATCAGCCCGACCGACAGCACCAGCTTGTCGAAGAGGAAGGGCAGCATGTCGGGGGCGAAGAAGACCTCGGGCCCGATGCCGGCGAGATAAAGGCCGGCAAGGACCAGTCCGAGGACGCGCAGGACCGAAAACACGGCATCGGTCGTCGTCTTGCGCCAGGTGCCCTTCGCGATGGGGCCGAAGGCGCCGTAAGCCATCAGCAGCAATACGAAGCCGATCGCCACCGGCCGCGCATGGGTCGATATGGCGGTTGCCGCATGGTCGAGCAGGATCGTCGACTTGCCGTTGATTTCGACCGGCACGAAGAACAGGAATATGCCGATGAGGCTGAAAAGGATGAGCCGCAATGCGGCGCCGCCGCGCGAGCCCCCTGCCTCGGTGGTGATGTGCGTCATGTAGTCTCCTCCCTTCCTTGTTCAGAGCGGGTTACAGCTGCCCGTGTGCCGGCGCGGCTCGCATCAGCCGCCGCATCCGGTCAAAGTCTTCGTTCATCGGACGATCGTCGCGATAGGCGGGGATCGCCGAGCGTATGTGCCCGTAAAGGGCAGCGGTGCGTTGCGCCTTGCCCTGCGCTTGCGGCTGCAGCTCATAGGCCTGTGCGGCCGCAAGCAGTTCGATCGCCAGTATCCGCTCGAGATTGTCGACGATCGAGAGCGCTTTCCAGGCGGCTGGTGTCGCATGGGTGAGCATGTCTTCCTGAAGCGCGGAGGTGATGCCGCCGTCGAGACTTGCGGGTGCCGCGAGCCGCCGGTTTTCCGCTACGAGCGCGGCAGCCGTGTACTGCGCGATCATGAAACCCGAGGAAACGCCGCTATCTCCGGCGAGGAAGGCAGGGAGACCGCTCACCAGAGGGTTCACCAGCCGGTCGATGCGGCGCTCGGAAATTGCTGCGACTTCCGCCACTGCGACGGCGAGGCTGTCCATTGCAAGGCCAAGCGCGGCACCGACGGCATGGGCCTGCGAATGCACCTCGGGTGCCTCCGGCGAACCGGCAACGGCCGGGTTGTCGGTAACGCTTGCGAGTTCGCGGTCGACGATTTCGGCCACCTGGCCGAAAGCGTCGCGGGCGGCGCCATGCACCTGCGGTACGGCCCTGAGACTGAGCGGATCCTGGGTGCGGGTGCCGGCCGTACCTGCGAGCATCGGGCTATCCGCCAGCCAGTCGCGCAGACCCTCGCCGACCGCGCTCAGGCCAGGGGATTGCCGCAGTGCCAAGGGCAACTCGGCAAAGGCATTGGCTTGGCTGCCGAGGTTTTCGTAAGTCATCGCCGCGGCCGCATCCGCCCAGGCGAAGAGCCTTTCCGTGCGTGCGAGCGCCAGCGCCGCCAGACCGGTGGCGCATGGGGTCCCGTTGACGAGGCTCAGGCCTTCCTTCGCTTCGAGCCGCAAGGGCGCAAGCCCCAGACGGGCGAGGGCATCGGCGCCGCTCAGTCTTTCCGTCCCCTGCATGGCCGAGCCGTGACCGATCAGCACGAGGCCGATCGCGGCGGCATGGGTTAGATATCCGACCGAGCCCCGCGACGGAATGAGAGGGATGATGTCGGCATTGAGCAGCGCCAGGAGCATTTCGGCCGTCTCGACCCGCACGCCGGAATAGCCGTGGGTGAGGTTGGCTATCTGTGCTGCCATGACGGCCCGGGCTTCCACTCGACCGAGCGGATCTCCGACGCCGCAAGCGTGGCTCAGGATGATGTTGCGCGAGAGCGCCTGCTGGTTCTCACGGCTGATGATGACATCGCATAGCGCGCCAACGCCGGTGTTGATGCCATAACCGCGGATGCCGCGCTCCACCAATGCGTCGACGATCCGGCGGGCCTGGGCGATCCGCAGGCGCGCCGGTCCGGACAGGTCCAGAGAGGCGCCCTCGGCGATCGAAGCGATCTCGCGCCAGGTAAGCGGTCCATCGAGCGAAATCATCTCACCCATGGGTCTGCGGCCTTTCGTGCCGGCGCTGGACGAACCGGGCAACATAGTCGTTGGCAGGGTTATCGAGAATATCGTTCGGTGTGCCGACCTGAACGACCTGACCATCCCTCAGGATCGCGATCTCCGACCCGATGCGCAGGGCCTCGTCGAGATCATGGGTGATGAAGACGATGGTCTTTGCAAGATTCCGCTGGAGTTGCAGCAACTGGTCCTGCATGTCGCCGCGGATCAGTGGGTCAAGGGCACTGAACGCCTCGTCCATCAGGATCACATCCGTGTCGGCAGCGAGCGCTCGTGCAAGGCCGACGCGCTGCTTCATGCCGCCCGAGAGCTGATGAGGAAATTTCGCGTCGTAGCCGGAGAGGCCCACAGTATCGATCCATTTCATGCCGATTTCGCGGGCATCGTCCTTCGACACGCCGCGCACGCGCTGGCCGTAGACGACATTCTGGAGCACGGTCCGACGCGGCATCAGGGCAAAGCTCTGGAAGACCATGCTGACGCGCCGCATGCGGAAGGCGCGCAGCGCCTTCGCACCGAGGTCGAGGATATTGTCGCCGTCGAAGAGGACCTCGCCGCTCGTCGGTTCGATCAGCCGGTTGATGTGGCGCACCAGCGTCGACTTGCCCGACCCGGAAAGCCCCATGATCACGAAGATCTTTCCGGCGCCGATCTTCAGGCTGACATCGTTGAGGCCCACGGTGCAGCCGGACCTGGACAGGATGTCGGCTTTATCGAGCCCGTCCTCGACCATGGTTAGCGCCTTCTTCGCGTCATGCCCGAAGATCTTGTAGACGTTCCGGATCTCTATATCAGCCATTGCGGGCGTCCTCCGTCCGGGGCTTGCCGAAGCCTTGCGTGATGCGGTCGAGCACGACCGCGAGAATGACGATGCCGATGCCGGCCTCGAGGCCCTTGCCGACGTCGAGCGTCTGAATGCCGTTCAGCACCTGTTCGCCGAGGCCGCGTGCGCCGATCATCGAGGCGACGACGACCATCGACAGCGCCATCATGATCGTCTGGTTGAGGCCGGCCATGATCGTCGGCGTCGCAAGGGGCAGTTCGACGCCGAAGAGAATCTGTCCCGGGCTGCCGCCGAACGCCGTCGCAGCTTCGACGACTTCCGCATCGACCTGGCGGATGCCGAGATCGGTGAGCCGGATCAGCGGCGGGACGGCGTAGATAATGGTCGCGAGAATTGCCGGGACCTTGCCGAGCCCGAAGAGCATCAGCGCCGGGATGAGATAGACGAAGCTCGGCATGGTCTGCATGACATCGAGCACCGGCAGAGTGATGTTGCGGACGACGCGGCTCTTCGCGACGAGAATCCCCATGGGCACGCCGATCACCACCGAGACGATGGTCGCCATCAGCATCAGGGCGAGCGTCTGCATCGTCAGATCCCAGAGTCCGAGGACGCCGACGGTAACCAGCAACGCGCCTACGGCCAGCGTCAGCGACCAGCGCCGCGAACTCCGCCAGGCAAGCGCCATGAAGGCGAGAATGACGAGCCACCAGGGCAGGCCGCGCAGGATCCATTCGATGAACAGAACGGCCTTCAGGATGACGCCGCTGATCGCCTTGAAGACCCAGCCATAATTGGTGACGAGGGCCTGGATGAAGTCGTTCACCGGCGCGCGGATCGAGAGATTGAGAGAGTCCGGAAACATCGGATATCGTTCCTTGTTCAGGTGGGAGGCGGGAAGCCAAGACCCTCCTGGCCCGGGGAAGCAGCCTTTCGCCTACGATCGCAGCGCCCCGCCTGGTGGCGGGGCGCTGGCGATTGCCGGCCGGAAAGGGCCACCGTTACTTGAGACCGGCTTCGATCTTGCCGCGCGCCTCGTCCGAGACCCACTTGCTCCAGATGTCGCCTTTGGTTTTCAGGAATTCGGCGGCAGCCGCCGTGGCGTCGACCTTGTTGTCGGCCATATAGGCGAGGCTGGCGTTGACCTCATCGAGCGGGAATGTTGCCTTTTCCAGGATCTCGACGATTTCCGGAGCTTCGGAAGCGAAGGTGCTGTTCACGCCATAGGCCACGTCGACGGAGGGAAAGGCGCAGCCTTCGTCGCGTTTGCCGTTGGCGCTGCTCAGTTCTTTCCAGCAGGCTTCGTTATAGGCCGGCTCTTCGAGCTGGATCAGCTTGAATTTCCCCAGGATCGCGGTCGGCGACCAGTAATAGAAGAGGATCGGCTCGCCCTGGAGATAGGCAGAGGTAATCGCCGCGTCGAGCGCTGTCCCCGTTCCGGGGCGGAAGTTCACATAGGTCTCACCGAGCTTGTAGGCCTCGAGCTTGGCGGTGCTCACGCCCTCGCAGGTCCAGCCGGAGGGGCAGTTGAGGAAGCGGCCTTTGGATGGCTCTTCCGGATCGGCGAAAATCTCGGCGATCTTCGGATCGGTAAGCTGTGATACGCTTTTCAGATCCGGCGCCTTGGCTTCGATATTGCGAGCGGGATCGCCGTGGACGACGTAGTCCGGCACGAACCAGCCTTCGCTGGCGCCTACGAAGGTCTTGCCGACTGCAATCACCTTCTTTTCTTCCACCGCCTTGTTCCAGACGTCCGAACGGCCGAGCCATTCCTCGGCGAAAATCTGCACGTCGTTGTTGGCGGTTGCCTGTTCGAGAGTCACGGAATTGCCGGGGATCGAGTCGACCTGGCAGTCGTATCCCTTGGAAAGGATCGTTTTCATGACCTCGGTGATGAAGGCGCCGCTTTCCCAGTCGATGCCGGCGAAGGTCACGGTCTTGCCGTCGCCGCAATAGGAAGCATTGGCGCCGCTGGCGGAAGCCGCCAGCATCAGGCCGGCGGCAGCGAAGGTGAGTCTCATTGTGCTGATCGACATGCGCATTCCCCTTTTTTAAATTGCGATTCTTCGATTGCTATTTGAGCTTGTTCAGAACGCGCGCGAAGGCGCGGTCGATGTCTTCCTCCCGGTCATGCCGTCCATTGCGGATCTTCCATTCGCCCGCGATCATGACGTCGCGAACCGTATCCCCGCCGAGTGCGAAGAGCCAGCGGTCGAGGATCTGGTTGCCGCTTGCCGCGGCGATATAGGGATTGGAGCCGTCGAGAACGACGAGGTCGGCCATGGCGCCGACGCGGATGCCCGGCTCTTCCATTCCGGCCGCTTGTCCGGCCGCTTGGGCGCCGCCCGCAAGCGCCGCATCGAAGATTGACCTGCCGACGGAGGCGCCGGGCGCGGCGAGCCGGTTGCGCCTGCGGTCGCGCAGGCGCTGGCCGTATTCGAGGAGCCGAAGCTCTTCCGCGACGCTCGTCGCGACATGGCTGTCGGTCCCGACCCCGAAGCGGCCGCCTGCGGCAACAAAGTCGACCGCGGGAAAAATTCCGTCGCCGAGATTGGCCTCGGTCGCGGGGCAAAGGCCGGCGACCGCTCCCGAATGGGCGAGCCGTCTCGTCTCGTCGGGCGTCATGTGCGTCGCGTGGATCGCGCACCAGCGCTCGTCCACCGGCATGTTGTCGAGGAGCCATTCGACCGGGCGCCGGCCGCTCCAGGCCAGGCAATCTTCCACTTCGCGGGGTTGCTCGGCGACATGGATGTGGATGGGGCCGGTGAGGGGCGACGATTGCAGGATCTCGCGCATTTCCTCCGGCGTCGCCGCCCGCAGCGAATGGATGGCATAGCCAAGCCTCGCGCCTGTCGCATTGCAAGCGGGCGAGAGCCGCTCGAGCAGCGCGAGGAAGCGGTCCGGATCATGAAGGAAGGGGCGCTGCCCCGCGCTCGGCGCAGCTCCGCCGAAATTGGCATGGGCGTAGAAGACCGGCAGATGGGTGAGGCCGATGCCGGTCGTCTGCGCGGCCCTTAGTATCCGCAGCGACATTTCCGCCGGGTCCGCGTAAGGCGTGCCGTCGAGCTGATGATGAAGGTAGTGGAATTCGACGACACGCCCGAAGCCGCCCTTCAGCATTTCCACATAGAGCTTGGCGGCGATCGCCTCGAGATCGTCCGGGTCGACCAGACCGACGGTGCGATACATCTCCTCCCGCCAGGTCCAGAAGCTGTCGTCGCCTGTTCCGGCCACTTCCGCAAGGCCGGCCATCGCACGCTGGAAGGCGTGGGAATGCAGGTTGGCCATCGCCGGCACAATGGGTCCGGATAGATGCTCGTCGCCCGGCGCCTTCGATTGCCCTGCTTCCACCGCGAGAATGCGTCCCGCCGCGTCGACGGAGATCGCGACGTTCTCGGACCAACCGGTCGGCAGCAGCGCCTGTTCGGCAAACAGTCGATGGGCGGACGAAGCTGTCATGAGAGCCGTTCCTGTACGTGGTTGTATATGGAACTATAGATATTTTGTTGTGGCGCGCAAGTTGGAAATAAAGGAAAACAATCGCTGATTTGCCGGGCCGGCGGCGCCCGGCCGCAACGGAGCATCGCATGGCGGTATTGGGGCGCAAGAGCGACAGGGCGGTTTTCGACGACGGGCCGGTACCGCGCTATGAGGCGGTCAAGCAGTTCATCCGCAGCCGCATCGAAAGCGGCGAATGGCCGCCGCACCATCGCGTACCGTCCGAAAACGATATCGTCGCCGATCTCGGCGTCAGCCGGATGACCGCCAATCGCGCACTTCGCGAACTGGCGAGCGAGGGTGCGATCACGCGGGTCCAGGGAGTAGGGTCCTTCGTGGCTGCCCACAAGGGCAGTACGGCCCTTCTCGAGGTGCGCAATATCGCCGACGAGATTCGCGAGCGCGGACACAGGCATACCTCGCGGATCACGCTGCTTGAGGAGGAGCAGGCAAGCACCGAGGTCGCGGAGGCGCTCGGGCTTGCGGCGAAAGCGCGGGTCTTTCACTCGATCATCGTCCACGCGGAGGACGACGTTCCGATCCAGATCGAGGATCGTTTCGTCAATCCCGCAATCTGCCCCAATTACCTGGAACAGGATTTTACGAGCATGACCCCGAACGTCTATCTGACGTTGGTGGCGCCGATCACGCGGACGGAGCAGATCGTCGAAGCCGTTCTGCCGAAGCCGTGGGAATGCAAGCTCCTTTCGATCGGGCGCGGCGAACCGTGCCTGATGATCCGTCGACGGACCTGGTCGGAAGCTGCAAATGTAACGGTCGCGTGGCTCACCTATCCGGGCACGCGCTATCGTCTGGAAGGTGTTTCGCAGTAAGAACGACACCATCGCAGAGACGGGAAGGAAATGATGGAAGACGAATTGCTGAAGCGCCGCACGCAGCTTGCGAGGCCGGACGTGTCGATCGAAGAGGCGCAGGCAATCCTGGCCCAACATTACGGCCTTTCCGGCGATCTCACCGAACTCGGCAGCCAGCAGGACCGCAACTACCGCGTCGACACAAGCGAGGGGCCTTTTGTCCTGAAGATCGCGAGAGCCGAATATGCGCGGGTTGAGATCGAAGCCCAGAATGCCGCGTTGCGGCATGTCGCTACCAGGCCCGATGCTCCCAAAGTGCCCGAAGTGGTGTCCGCCCTGAGCGGCGAGGAAATCGTTACCGCAGCCGTTCGCGAGGAAACCTATCAGTTCCGCTTGCTCACCTATCTGGACGGCACGCCTCTGACGCGCCGCAGGCACCTGGCCGTGGAAACCGTGGCGGCACTCGGCGATGTTGCAGGCCGGTTGGCGGTCGCACTCAGGGATTTCGATCATCCGGGGCTCGAGCGGGAGTTGCAATGGGACCTCAGAAGGGCAGGGCCGGTGGCGCTTCACCTGCTTTCGGCCATGAGCGACGTCGATCTGCGCAAGCGCATTGCCGAGGCGATGGTCGGCGCCATGCGCAGGGTTCAGCCGCTGATGCCGGACCTGCGCCTGCAGGCGATCCATCAGGACGTCACCGACGACAATGTCGTGAGCCGCGCGGACAGGAGCGGGCGCCTCATCCCGGACGGCGTCATCGATTTCGGCGACGTGCTGAAAGGGTGGGTGGTCGCCGATCTTGCCGTTACCTGCGCATCGCTGCTGCATCATGCGGGCGGTGATCCCTTCCAGATCCTGCCGGCGGTGAAGGCGTTCCATGCCGTCTGCCCTTTGACGGATGCCGAATTGAAGGCGCTCTGGCCGCTGATCGTCGCGCGTGCCTGCGTTCTCGTGGCAAGCACGGCGCAGCAGCTCGAGGTCGATCCGGAAAATGCCTATGTCGAAGGCAATGCCGCGCATGAGCGGGAAATCTTCGACGTTGCGGTTTCCGTCCCTCTCGATCTCATGGAGCATGCGATCGGAGAGGCTGTGGAGCGGTCGCCGCAGCTTTCTCCGCCCGGGATGGGCCGCCGGCTGCTGCCCGAGCTCGACCCTTCGGAAATCGGCATCGTCGATCTCTCCTCGCTCGGCCCGCACCTTCCTGCCGACCGCTGGCATTACGAAGACACCGAAGCCCTGCTCCTGCAATCGGCGGCGCGTGCTGCCGGTGCCGCGGCCACGCGCTATGGCGAGTACCGGCTGACGGAAACCAGGCTCCTGCAGGCGAGCGCCCCCCGGACATTCGCCCTGCACGTCGATTTATGCCTGCATGGGCAGACTGCCGTGCACGCGCCTTTTGCCGGCCGGCTCCACCAGCGCGGCGGCAAGCTGATCTTCTCGGGCGAAGGTCTCCATCTCCATCTTTACGGCGTCGAGGCAGCCGACCTCGCCGAAGAGGCGTTCGAGGCGGGCGCACGGATCGGCGTGGTCCCCGGCGATCCGTCGGCCCTGGGGTTCATGCGCGTTCAGCTTTGCACTACGCCGGAGTTGCACCCGCCCGCCTTCGCGGCATCGCATCAGGCGGGGGCATGGTGCCGGCTTTGCCCGTCGCCCTCGCCCATCCTGGGCTTCGATTGCGATGCGGCCTTGCCGGACGCGGCCGGGCTCCTCGAGCGCCGCCGCCGGCACTATGCCCGGCCGCAGAAGAACTATTACCGCACGCCGCCGCAGATCGAGCGCGGCTGGAAGGAGCATCTCTTCGACGTCGAGGGGCGCGCTTACCTCGATATGGTCAACAACGTCACCCTCGTCGGCCACGGGCATCCGCGCCTGTCGGCTGCGGTCGGGCGGCAATGGTCGCTGCTCAACACCAATTCGCGGTTCCACTATGCTGCCGTGACGGAGTTTTCGGAGCGCCTTGCGGCGCTTGCGCCGGAAGGGCTCGACACTGTCTTTCTCGTCAACAGCGGATCCGAGGCGAACGATCTCGCCATCCGGCTCGCCTGGGCCCATTCCGGAGCGCGCAACATGATCTCGCTGCTCGAGGCCTATCATGGCTGGACGGTCGCGAGCGACGCCGTTTCCACCTCGATCGCCGACAATCCGCAGGCGCTGACGACGCGCCCCGACTGGGTCCATCCCGTCGTCTCGCCGAACACCTATCGCGGCCCGTTCCGCGGGGAGGATTCGACGGTCGGCTATGTCGACGCCGTGTCTCGAAAGCTCGCGGACCTGGACGAGAAGGGCGGGAAGCTCGCCGGCTTCATCTCGGAACCGGTCTACGGCAATGCCGGCGGCATTCCGTTGCCTTCCGGCTATCTGGAAGCGGTCTACGCCATGGTCCGGGAGAGGAGCGGCGTCTGCATCGCCGATGAGGTGCAGGTCGGCTACGGGCGGCTCGGCCATCATTTCTGGGGTTTCGAGCAACAGGGCGTCGTGCCCGATATCATCACCGTCGCCAAGGGCATGGGCAACGGCCATCCGCTGGGCGCGGTCATCACCCGGCGCGAGATTGCCGATGCGCTGGAGAAGGAAGGCTATTTCTTCTCTTCCGCCGGCGGCAGCCCCGTGAGTTCCGTCGTCGGCTTGACCGTCCTCGACATTCTTCACGACGACGCCCTGCAGGAAAATGCCCGCGCGGTCGGCACCCATCTCAAGAGCCGGCTCGAGGCGCTCGGGGACCGGTTTCCGCTCGTCGGCGCCGTTCACGGCATGGGGCTTTACCTGGGCGTCGAATTCGTCCGCGACCGCGAAACGCTCGAACCGGCCACCGAGGAAACCGCGGCGATCTGCGACCGCCTTCTCGATCTCGGCATCGTCATGCAGCCGACCGGAGACCATCTGAACGTCCTGAAGATCAAGCCGCCGCTTTGCCTCGCCCGGGAGAGCGCCGATTTCTTCGCCGATATGCTGGGCCGGGTGCTCGAAGAGGGATGGTAGGAAAAAGGCGCCGCCGGGATTCCCGGCGGCGCGTGCTGCATGTTTTTGTCCTTCGATCGGCTGCGATCGAAGGAAACATGCGGTAGGTCAGCGGACCGGCGGCGCGTAGATCAGGCCGCCGTTGTTCCAGAGCTTGTTGAGACCGCGATCGATCCTGAGCGCGCTCTCCTTGCCCAGGTGGCGCTCGAAGATCTCGCCGTAATTGCCGACCGCGGCCACCGTCTGGTAGGCCCATTTCGGATCGAGCCCGAGCGCCTTGCCGGCTTCGTTGTCGATGCCGAGGAAGCGCTTTTGTGCGGCGGTTCCGCTTTCGAGGAGCGAAGCGGCATTTTCCCGGGTGATGCCCAGCTCCTCTGCCTCTATCATCGCGAAGAGCGTCCAGCGAACGACCTTGAACCATTGATCGTCGCCCTGGCGGACGGCAGGGCCGAGCGGCTCCTTGGAAATGACCTCCGGCAGGACGACGAAGCGGTCAGGGTCGTTGAGCGTCAGCCGCTGCGAATAGAGCGCGGAGGCATCGGTGGAATAGACGTCGCAGCGCCCGGAATTGAAGGCCTGGATCGTCTGGTCCGCCTTTTCGAAGGCGATCACCTGATACTCGATCTTGTTGGCGCTGAAATAGTCCGCCATGTTCTGTTCGGTTGTGGTGCCGGTCTCCGTGCAGACGGAGGCGCCCGAGAGCTCCTTGACGCTCTTCACGCCGATATCGCCGCGCACCATGAAGGCCTGGCCGTCATAATAGTTCACGCCGACGAAGCTCATGCCCAGATCCGTGTCGCGCGAAAGCGTCCAGGTGGTCTGGCGCGAAAGCAGGTCGACCTCGCCGGACTGCAGCGCGGTGAAGCGCTCCTTGGTCGAAAGCGGCACGTATTTCACCTTGTCCGGGCTTCCGAGCGTGGCGGCCGCGACCGCACGGCAGAAATCGATGTCGAAGCCGGACCACTCGCCCTTGTCGTCCGGGGCAGAGAAGCCGAGCACGCCCTGGCTCACGCCGCAACGCAGCTCGCCGCGTTGCTTGACGACGTCGAGGGTTGCGGCCTGCGCCGTGGTGCCGGCAAGAAACGCCGTCGCAAATAATGCCAAAATTCCGGTTTTCATCGTCCCGTTCTCCTCCGTTTTTTGAGACGCAACTATCGGGTTCCGGAACGCGTGCGTCCCGGAGTTGTCTGGTTTTTCGGTGGTGCTTCTACCTCGTGCTTATCCCGCTTGCGCCAGCACGGCCCCGAATGTTTCCTCGAGCACGGCAATCAGATGATCCGCATCCCGCTTCGAAAAGATCATCGGCGGTCGCATCTTCAGCACGTTGTCATGTGGGCCCTCCGTGCCCATCAGCACGCCGCGCTGGCGGGCTCCGTTCGCGACGGCCCGGGCGATCTCCGTCGCCGGCGCCCTGGTCCTGCGGTCGCTGACGAGCTCGATGCCGAGGAAAAGGCCGAGGCCGCGGACGTCGCCGATGACCTCGTAGCGCTCCTGCATGGTCCGGAAGGCGGTGAGAAGATGATTGCCGATATCGAGCGCATTGCGGCGCAGGTCCTCGCCTTCGATGACGTCGAGCACGGCGAGACCGACGGCGCAGGATACCGGGTTGCCGCCGAAGGTGTTGAAATACTCCATGCCATTGTCGAACGACGCCGCGATCTCTCGCGTGGTGACGACCGCGGCAAGCGGATGACCGTCGCCGATCGGCTTGCCCATGGTGACGATATCAGGGACGACGCCTTGCGTCTCGAAGGCCCACCAATGGCTGCCGACCCGGCCGAAGCCGACCTGCACCTCGTCGGCGATGCAGACGCCGCCGGCCTCCCGAACCATGCGGTAGACTTCCTTGAGGTAGCCGTCCGGCAGAAACACCTGGCCTGCGACGCTCGGAATGGATTCGGCGAGGAAGAAACCCGGCGCTTCGCCTCGGGCGCGCATCGCCGCGATCAGCTCGGCCACGTTTTCGGCGAAGCGCTTGCCGTGTTCCTCCAGCGGCCAGGCGGCCGGCGCGTGGTAACTGTCCGGAACGGCCGCCACGTGAACATGCGGCTTCTGGCCCTTTCCGCCCTTGCGGCGGAATTTGTATGCGCTGAGATCGATCAGCTCCTGCGTCGTGCCGTGATAGGCCCAGTCCAAGACGACGGCGTTTTCGCAGCCCGTATGGGCGCGCATCAGGCGCAGGGCGAGACTGTTGGCTTCGGAGCCGCTGTTGGCGAAGGCGGCGACGGCGAGTTCCTTCGGCATCGTGGCCGTCAGCCGCTCGGCATAGGCGACGATGTTGTCGTGCAGGTAGCGCGTGTTGGTGTTGAGCGTCCCTGCTTGCCGGGCCAATGCCTCCACCACGGCGGGATGGGCGTGACCGATGTGGCAGACATTGTTGAAGCAGTCGAGATAGGCGCGGCCGCGATCGTCGATCAGCCAGACGCCTTCGCCGCGCACGAACTTGATCGGTTTCTCGTAGGAGATCGACAGGTTCGGCAGCAGCAGCTCTTTCCGCCGCCTGATGATCTCCTCGTGGGGGCGGCCGCTCTGGTCGTAGAATTCCCGCGCAATGCCGGCAAATGTGCTCGCGTCGGGGAAGAGCTCCGCCCAGACGTCTAGATAGCGCTCCTCGCCGACGCCGAGGATATCCGTCGCTGCGAGACTTGTGTCGGTGGAGATCTGCAGATGCAGATGCGGCGCCCAGCCGCCGTTTTCTTCCGGTGCGCCCATTTCACCGACAAGCGCGCCGGCCTCCAGCCTGTCGCCGGCCTTCAGCCGACCGACGGCCTCATGGGCAAGATGCCCCCAGAGCGTCAGGAAAGGCGGGCAACCGTCGGGTTCATGGCGCAGCGCGATAAGGCAACCGTATCCGAGCGGATCCTTCTCGATCTCGACGCTCGCGACGGTGGCTGCAAGCGGCGTATGGACCTTGGTGCCGGCGGCCATGAAGAGGTCGAGGCCGAGATGGCGCGTGCGGCGGGTCTCTTCGATCAGGCGGGAGACGAACATCTCACCCGAATAGACGGTGCGGGCTTCACCCCAGGGGCCGATGCCGAGCTCGACGCCGGTCGTGCGGCAATGCTCTTCCCATACCGAACGCGCGTCATGCGGCCGTCCGTCCGCCGAACTGACGGTCATCGGATGCGTCGGATCGCCATAGGGGACGAGAGCGGCGGGATAGGTCGCCGCTGGACGATCGAGAAGCGGCAGGAGGCTTTTGCGATTTTCGCCGATCCAGGAGGCGACGGCGTGCGCTCCGGCGACTGTCTCGAAACCGCAGGCCTTTCTCAGGATCGCGGTGGCGAAACGCGGGTTCATCGCATCGAGCTTGCGCAGTAGCGCCCAGGCAGGTCTTTCGCTGATCGCGAGATAGGGATTGTCGGCGGTATGCGCCCGGCGTGATGCGGAGATTGTCACCGAGGTGACCAGCCGCATGGCAATCAGGTCGAAGAGGAGATCGACTTCCTCTTCGAGAAGGGGGTATTCGGCATGGTACCCATTGGCGATCGCAGCCGCAGCGCCGATCGGATCGGGGTGGTCGAGGCCGGCATAGGCGGCGGCGATCGCGACTTCGGCAATGACGGGTGCGTAGAGGGCGTCGCCGAAGTCGATGATACCGGAAATGCGGTCTCGGTCGTCCTCGTCGATGAGGACGTTCCAGTCGTTTGCGTCATTATGGATGACGGCGGAGCGCAGCATCGGGAGCCGCGGGGCGACCCGCTCGTCGAAGCGGTCGAGAAAGCGCTGGAGAAGAGCACGATCCTGGAGATCGGCCACATGTGCGAGCCGACCGGCAGAACGTCCGGCATTGCGTATGTCCCAGTCGAGGTCGCGCAGTGCGCCCGGATGCATGAAGCCCTTGAGCGAGGCATCGAAGCGGCCGAGCATCCGGCCGAGGGAGTGAAGCGCTCCGTCGCTGCGATCGGACTGCGCGAGCGGAGTTCCCGGAACCCAGGTGACCAGCCGCAATCGATGGACCATCCCGCGCCTCGTGGTCGCCGCGAGGTTCGCACCGGACAGTGTCGGCTGCAAATGCGGGACCGGCAGGTCCCCTGCATTTTCGCCGGCGTGCTTCAGCAGCGCTGTCTGGAAGTCGCTTTCGATTTCCGGCTCGGCGCCGTTGACGATCTTCAGAATGTAGCAGCGGCCCTCGCCGGTATTGACCTTGAAGTTCTGGTCCCGCTCGCTGTCCAGCGGCTGAAGTGACCCATCCACGCCGAAGTGCTGCTTAAGGAGGGCCTGCGCTTCCTCGGTCGTGAAATCCGGCGTCGTTTTCAGCATGTCGTTCATGGAGACCCCCGCTCTTGGTCCACGAGAGTTGCACGCCCGCCCGGCATGTGCATCCGGCATTTCGCCGGTTGCACCGGCACTTTGTTTATAATAACCGTCATCTTGCCGGCGCCGCTCGACAGCCGCCCGGCAGTCCCTCTGGCCGGCCGCAGGAGGCAGGAAATCGACGCGACAGACCGAACGATACTCAGCATATTGAGCCGCGAGGCGCGTATTCCCATGAAGTCGCTTGCCGGGCGTATCGGGTTGTCTCGCAGTGCGACGGCCGAGCGCGTCGCGCGGTTGGAGAAGGCCGGCGTCATTCGCGGCTATCGCGCCGACATCGGCCAGTTGGAGGAGGGGCAGATAGAGGCTTTCCTGCTGGTGACGCTGAAGCGGACGCCCTCGCTCGGCGTGCTCGACCGGCTGGCCGGGTTTTCCTCCGTCAGGCGCGTTTTCTCAGTCAGCGGCCAGCTCGATCTCGTGGTGGAAGTGAAGGTCGCGTCGATCAATGCGCTGAACGAACTGCGCAACGAAGTGGCGCAGCTCGACAATGTCGAGGATCTGACGACGTCGATCGTCCTGCGCCGTGATATCGAACGAAGCTGAGCGTCTACGCTCTTCCAGGCGGAAAACCGCGCGCATTTTCCTCATCCCGCTTAGTACCGACTGCGCGACCTGCTGCATGTGTCCTTTGATCGTAGCCGATCAAAGGACAAAAACATGCAGCAGATCAAAGTGCTACAGCGACCTTTGCGCGTCTGATAAGACTCGCGGCGCTGTAGGACACCTATCGGAAGACTGCAATCTCTCCTCACCCTCATCTCTGTGCTCGTCACAGAGATGAGAGCAGCGCCGCGTCTGCGGCGCGGGAGGAGTTCTTTCAGCCCAAGGACTTGGTCTGGCTGGATCCCTGTGACGAGCACAGGGATGAGGAAATCAAACAGGCCGCGGCGTGTATCCCGAATCTCAACAGGCCTTAACCCTCGCTCAGCATTTCAACCTCGCCGCTCGAACGGCCGATGAGGCTGCGGCGGACGCGGCCGACGTCGCGCCTCGGCGGCTCGCCGAAATGGCGGGCATATTCGCGGCTGAACTGGGACTGGCTCTCATAGCCGACCTTGTGGCCGGCATCGCCGGCATCGAGGCGCTCCTCGAGCATCAGCCGCCGTGCCTCCTGCAGGCGCAGCTGCTTCTGGTACTGCAGCGGGCTCATCGCCGTGATCGCCTTGAAATGGTGATGAAGCGAGGAAACGCTCATGCTTACGCGGCTTGCGAGGTCGTCGATGCGCAAGGGGCGGGAATAATGCTCCTTCAGCCAGGACACCGCGCGGCCGATCTGGTGCGGCTGGCTCTCCGTGGTCGCCATCTGGCGGAGCCTGGCGCCGTGCGGTCCGAGCAGCAGCCGATAAAGCAGTTCCTGCTCGACCAGCGGCAGCAGCACCGCAATGTCGTCCGGGCGGTCGAGGAGCCGCAGCAGCCGAAGCGCCGTGTCCTCAAGATCGGGAGTGAGCTTGCTGACCGTCATGCCGCGCGGCGAAGCCGGAGCTTTCGCAGCCTCCGGGCCGATGGCGTCGAGGAGCGCCGGAAGCCTCGTCGTATCGATCTGGAAGACCATGCTGAGATAGGGCTCCTCGGGCGAGGCGAGCGATATCTGAGAGAGAACCGGCAGGTCGATGGAGGTCAAAAGGTAGTCCGAGGCGCCGTAGACGAGGGTTTCCTCACCGAGCACGACACGTTTGGCTCCCTGGACGATGATCGCCAGGCTCGGCTTGTAGGCGGCGCAATTCGGCTTCGCGGAAACGGAATGCCGATGAACGCTCAGCCCCGGCATAATCGTCGGATGATCGCCGTCCTCTCCGGCGATCCGGGCAATGATGTCGATCATTTCCTGACGCGGGATGCGCTGTGATTCTGTCATATTCGGTGGACTTTCCAATACCTTAGATCCGTGCGGAGACAGGGGGCAGATAGGTTGTCGGCGCTGTCCCGCCACCTGGCTTCCACGATTCTCGCAGAATCGTGCAAAAGTTTTGCAGGATCGCACTAACGCAATGGCCTTGTGAGACAGCATAGTCCGCCCTGCCGCCTGCGGTCCATAGACCAATGGGCGCGCCACTCCCAGACATGAAGGACAGACCCATGGCCATTGCAAGAGGATATGCGGCGACGGACGCGTCGAAGCCGCTCGCACCCTTCACCTTCGAGCGTCGCGAACCGCGCGACGACGACGTGGTGATCGACATCAAATATTGCGGCGTCTGCCATTCCGACATCCACCAGGCGCGCGACGAATGGGGCAATTCGACCTTCCCCATGGTACCGGGCCACGAGATCGTCGGCATCGTCAGGGCAGTCGGCTCCCAGGTCACCAGGTTCAAGATCGGCGACCGGGTGGGTGTCGGCTGCTTCGTCGACTCCTGCACGACCTGCGCCAAGCGTGATCTCGACCTGGAGCAGTATCTGCCGGGCCTCGTGGTGACCTACAACGGCGTCGAGGCCGACGGAACCCCGACCCAAGGCGGCTATTCCGACCATATCGTCGTCAAGGAAGGCTATGTGCTCTCCATTCCGGAGAACCTTCCGCTCGATGCTGCCGCACCGCTGCTTTGCGCCGGCATCACGCTCTACTCGCCGCTGCGTCACTGGAAGGCCGGCCCCGGCAAGAAGGTGGCGATCGTCGGCTTGGGCGGTCTCGGCCATATGGGCGTGAAGCTCGCCCATGCGATGGGCGCGGAGGTCACGGTGCTCAGCCAGACACTTTCGAAGAAGGAGGACGGGCTTAAGCTCGGGGCGGATCACTACTACGCGACGAAGGATCCGGAGACATTCACGAAGCTCGCCGGCAGCTTCGACCTGATCATCTGCACGGTCGCCGCCGAGATCGACTGGAACGCCTATCTCAACCTCCTGAAGGTCGATGGCGATCTGGTGCTCGTCGGCATTCCGGAGAATCCGGTGCCGGTCCATGCCTTCTCGCTGGTGCCGGCACGGCGCAGCATTTCCGGCTCCATGATCGGTTCGATCAAGGAGACGCAGGAAATGCTCGATTTCTGCGGCGAGCACGGAATCGTTTCGGAGATCGAGACGATCCGCATGGAGCAGATCAACGAGGCCTATGAGCGGGTGGTGAGAAGCGACGTGCGCTATCGCTTCGTGATCGACATGGAATCGATCAAGGCTTGAGCTTGGGCGGGCCGCTGCCGCTACTCAAAGCAGCGGCAGCGGCCCGTCGTTCTTGATCTCTTCCATGACCGCATAGGTCCGGGTCTCCTTGACGCCCGGGAGTGTCCAGAGGACCTGACCGAGGAAATTGCGGTAGGCGGCCATGTCCTCGAAGCGGGTCTTGACGAGATAGTCGAAGCCGCCGGCTACCATGTGGCATTCGAGCACTGCGGGCGCCTGCTTTATGGCGGCCGCGAACTGGTCGAAGACCTCCGGCGTCGTCTTGTCGAGCATCACTTCGATGAACACCAACAGCCCGAAGCCGAGTTTGTGGGGGTCGAGACGCGCACCGAAGCCGGAGACGTAACCTTCCTTCAGAAGCCGCCTCAGGCGTTCGCTGGTCGCCGTCGGGGAAAGCCCGATCCGGTCCGCCAGCTCCAGATTGGTAATCCGCCCGTCCGCCTGCAGGATATTGAGGATTCTCCGGTCCGTCTTGTCGATCTGGTGCATGGCCGCCTCCGCTTTCGGTGCCTCAGGCGGCAAGCCGTGTTTCGGCGAGCTTCACCCAATAGGAAATTCCGTGCGGAATGGCTTCGTCGTTGAAGTCGTAAGCCGGGTGATGCAGTCCCGCCGTATCGCCATTGCCGATGAAGACGAAGGCGCCCGGCCGGGCCAGCAGCATGTAGGAAAAATCCTCGCCGCCCATCATCGGGTCGAGCGCTGCGTTGACGTTGCCTTCGCCGGCGATCGTGGCGGCGACGGCAAGCGCGTGACCGGCCTCGGCGGCGTGGTTTACCGTCACGGGATAGTTGCGGCCGTACCAGACGTCGACGGTGGCCCCGTAGGCGCCTGCGATGTTCTCGGCGATCTGGCGGATACGGGCTTCGCCGGTGTCGCGCACTTCCGGCGTCAGCGCGCGCACGGTGCCGGCGAGTACGGCCTGTTCGGGGATGACGTTGTGCGCGAAGCCGGCATTGAACTTGGTGACGGAGACGACGATGGAGGCAAGCGGATCGACGGTGCGCGAGGCGATCGTCTGCAGCGCGTTGACGATCTGGGCGCCGATGGCGATCGGGTCGATCGTCTTGTGCGGCTGAGCGGCGTGGCCGCCGCGGCCCTTGACGGTGATGTTGAACTCATCGGTTGAGGCCATGATCGGGCCGGCGCGGCTGCCGAAGTGGCCGACCGGCATCCCCGGCATGTTGTGCATGCCGTAGACCTCTTCGATTGCGAAGCGCTCCATCATGCCGTCCTTCACCATCTCGTTGCCGCCGCCGCCGCCTTCCTCTGCCGGCTGGAAGATCACCGCGACATTGCCGGCGAAGTTCCGCGTTTCGGAGAGGTACTTCGCGGCGCCGAGCAGCATGGCCGTATGGCCGTCATGGCCGCAGGCATGCATCTTGCCGGGGGCCGTCGAGGACCAGGCCCTGCCGCTTGCTTCGGTGATCGGCAGGGCGTCCATGTCGGCCCTGAGGCCGACGGTGCGGCCCGGGCCGCGATTGCCGCGGATGAGGCCGACGACCCCGGTCCGGCCGAGGCCGGTCACGATTTCGTCAACGCCGAATTCCCTCAGTTTTCTTTCGACGAAGGCTGCCGTATTTTCCACCGCGAACAGGAGCTCCGGGTTCTGGTGCAGATGGCGCCGCCATTCGGTCACTTCGTTCTTGAGCTCGGCGGCACGGTTTAGAATCGGCATTGTTCGTTCCTGTCGATCTGTTCGTTCACTTTGGTTCGGCACGTGAGGCCCGACGCTTCCGCATCCGGCTGGAGTCTCGCCGGCGGAGTGTCCGGGCGGTGGATTGGCGCGGCAGCCAGATGAATGGGCTTTGCCATCTCCTTGCCATATAGGCTAAATAGCGGGACGATACGAGGCAACTCCGGAATTTCGAGGTTTGGATTGTGGCAATAGCACGATTCCCGTTGGGCGACAGGTTGGGCAGGATGGGCATGCTCGCGGGGGCTTGCGCCGTCTTCTTGGCTGCGGCGCTGCCTGCATCGGCCAATCCGCGGCTGGTGATCGACGTCGATACGCTCAAGGTCTACGAGCATCAGGACATCTTCCAGAGATGGTATCCGGCGTCGCTGACCAAGCTCATGACGGCCTATACCACGTTCCGGGCCATTCAGGCGGGACAGCTGACGCTGCAAAGCCCGGTGGTCATGACGAAGAACGCCGCTTCGGAGCCGCCGAGCAAGATGTTCTACAAGCCCGGCCAGAAGATGACGCTCGACAGCGCGTTGAAGATGATGCTGATCAAGTCGGCGAACGACGTCGCCGTCGCGATCGCCGAGACGGTCGGCGGATCCGAACAGGCCTTCATCGAGAAGATGAACGCCGAGGCGCGCCGCATCGGCATGACCTCGTCGCATTTCATCAATCCCAACGGCCTGCCCGGTCAGGGGCAATATACGACCGCCCGGGACCTTGCGGTGCTCGCGGTCACGCTGAAGCGCGAATTCCCGCAATATGCTTCCTATTTCGCGCTGGAAGGCTTCACCACCGGCAAGAAGGACTATCCCAATTACAACATGCTGATCGGCCGCTTCGATGGCGCGGACGGCATGAAGACGGGGTTCATTTGCGCCTCGGGCTTCAACCAGGTCTCCTCGGCGAGCCGCGGCGGCCGCAGGGTGGTATCGGTCGTGCTCGGTGAAGACAGCCTTGCAGCGCGTGCCGACGAGTCGGCCAGGCTCCTGCAGATGGCTTTCACCACGGTGAGCACGGGCAAGCCCTCGCTTGCGGAGATCGTCCCTTATGGCGAAACCCGCGGGGTGGTTGCCGACATCGGCAAGGAAATCTGCTCGAAGCAGGCGGCGAAGGTGCGCAGCGAGGGGCGTGACGAGGCCGGCCGGCAGAAGCTGCTTTCACCCTATATCCACGAGATCGACCGCCCGCTGAAACTTGCCTTCGCCGGCCTCATACCCGGCAGCGACGACAAGACGGCCAAAGCCGGCAGCGATGCCACGGCACAGGGTGACGCGGTCGAGATCGCCAATGTGCCGATTCCGGTCCCGCGCCCGAGCTTCTGAACGGAGTCTTTTCATGAACGGTCCAATGCGGGTGGTGCCGGTCTCGATCCTCACCGGCTTTCTCGGCGCGGGCAAGACGACCCTTCTGAACCGGGTGCTCAAGGATCCGGCGCTTGCCGACACGGCAGTCATCATCAACGAATTCGGCGATGTCTCCATCGACCACCTCCTGGTCGAGGCGTCGAGTGACGGCGTCATCGAGCTTTCCGACGGCTGCCTGTGCTGCACCGTGCGCGGCGAACTCGTCGATACGCTGGCCGATCTCATGGACCGGATGCAGACCGGCCGCATCAAGCCGCTGAAGCGCGTCGTCATCGAAACCACCGGTCTTGCCGATCCGGCACCGGTGCTGCAATCCGTCCTCGGCAATCCCGTGATTGCCCAGAATTTCCGGCTGGACGGAGTCGTCACCGTCGTCGATGCGGTCAATGGCGAGCAGACGATCGCCAATCATGTGGAAGCCATGAAGCAGGTCGCGGTGGCCGACCGGCTGGTGATCAGCAAGAGCGGGCTCGCCAAAGATGATGGTGTCGGCAGGCTCGAGGCGCGGCTCAGGGATCTCAACCCGCGCGCGCCGATCATCGACGGCGACACGGAAGAGGCGGGCCGGGCCGATCTCTTCGCCTGCGGTCTTTACGACGCCACGACCAAGGTCGCCGATGTCGGCCGCTGGCTCCAGGACGAGGCCCATGCGGACGGCCACGGCCACGTTCATGACCACCACCACGAAGATGGTCACGGCCATGGGCACCATCACCATCATCACGACGTCAATCGTCATGGTTCGGACATTCGCTCATTCAGCATCGTGCATGATCGGCCGATCGAACCGATGGCGCTGGAGATGTTCATCGACCTCCTGCGCTCGGCCCATGGGGAAAAGCTCCTGCGCATGAAGGCTATCGTTTCCGTCGCCGACAATCCGGAGCGGCCGGTGGTGCTGCACGGCGTGCAGACGGTCTTTCACGCGCCGGAGCGGCTTGCCGCCTGGCCGGATCCGGCCGATCGCCGGACGCGAATGGTGCTGATCACCAAAGGCCTGGACGAAGCATTCGTGCGCGACCTCTTCGACGCATTCACCGGCAAGCCGCGCGTCGATCGACCGGACGCGCAGGCGCTCGCGGACAACCCCCTGGCGGTGCCGGGGATGAAGTTCTGAGGCCTCCGGCCGGGCTTTCTTCATCACCCCCTGCTCGCCGGGGGCTTGATTTTCAGGTCCCTCAGCGCTACGTATATCCCACTCGTATATGGCAAAAAGGAATGGACCTTGGCCAGTTCGACCGTATTCATCAGTAACCGTAGCCAGGCGGTGCGGCTGCCAAAGGCCGTCGCCTTTCCCGAGGGCGTGCATCAGGTCGATATCCTCAAGATCGGCCGCAGCCGCGTGATCGTCCCCCAGGGCAAAAGATGGGACGATCTGTTCCTCAGCGGGCCGCGCGTCAGCGAGGATTTCATGAGCGAGCGTGATCAGCCGGTGGCGGAAACACGCGAATCCTTCTGATGCTCACCTATATGCTCGATACCAATATCTGCATCTATGTGATGAAGACCTATCCGCCGGCCGTGCGCGAAAAGTTCAACGGACTGGCGGAGCAGCTTTGCATATCGAGCATCACGCTGGGAGAATTACACTATGGCGCCGAAAAATCGGCCCGGCGCGTTGAGAACCTTACGGCTATCGAACATTTCGTGGCACGGCTGGAGGTGCTGCCGTTCGCAGACAAGGCAGCGGCCCACTACGGGCAGGTTCGGGCTGAACTGGAGCGGACGGGAACGCCATGCGGCCCTCATGACATGCAGATCGGCGCGCATGCGCGCAGCGAAGGGCTGATTGTCGTGACCAACAATATACGCGAGTTCGTCCGCATGCCGGGTGTAAGGGTCGAGAACTGGCTGTGACCGATCCGAAGGCGCGGGAGTGCTTTAATTTGGTTAGCTACACCGCTTGCGGATAAGGAAACGATGTCCGCCTGCGATCGGCTCGGCCTGCTCCAGCCGATGCCCGTCCTCGTTGCAGAAATGCGGAATGTCGATCACGGCCAGCGGGTCGGTCGTTTCGATCTCGATGAGAGCGCCGGGCGTCAGGTTTTCCATTCGCTTGCGCGTCTTCAAAACGGGAAGGGGGCATTTCAGCCCCCTCAGATCGTAGCGTAGCCTCGCTTCCTCGGGCATCAATTGCCCCAGAGTTTCCAGAACGGGCGCTTCTTCGGCTGCTCGGCGGGTTGCTGTTCGGGTGCCGGCGCTTGCGCATTCCCGGCGGGAGCGGCGGCAACCTGAGCATTGTCCTGCGCCGGCGGTGCTGCCTGTTGCCCGCCGGCGGCGGCTTGCGGCTGGCCCGGTGCGGGCTGTTGAGCGGCCGGCTGGCCTGCGCCCTGCTGCGCGGGAGCCTCGGCGGCGGGTGCGGCCGGCGCGGCCGCGGGCTCGCTGCGAGAGAACAGACCCCAGAGCGACTTCCTCGCGGGCTCGGCTTGCACCGCTGCCTGCTCCACGGGGCGCTCGAGCGGGTTGGCCTGCGGCACCGGCAGGCCCTTGCCTTCGCGGGCCGCCTTTTCCAGCGCTTCCTTCTGGATCAAGGTTGCCTGCTTGGCTTCCTCGGCCTCTTTCTGTTCGGCAAGCTTCTTCTCGAGATCGCTTACCTTGAGCAGCTTGCCCGCATCGAGCGAGGTGCCGGTCGGCGCATAGGCAAGCTCGCGGCCCTTGCGCTGGTCGGCGACGACCGCCTTGCGTTCGGCCTCGGTCGGCTCATACCAGACCATGCCGTCGAATTTCTTCAATGCCTTCTCGTAGTCGCGCCGGTAGTCCTTGTCGTAGCTGGCCATCGCCATCTGCAGCGCCGGCGGCGTCGTCATGGCAGGGCACTGGCCGGCCGCATTGAACTGCCCCGCGGCCTGCTGATTGAAGACGTATTTCCTCTCGCAGACATTCACTGCCGGCGGGCGCTTGGTCACTTCGAACTGGTCGTAGCCGGCCTTCAGCATTTTCCAGAATTCGATGTTCGGATTGTCGCGGTGGCGCGCCATGTTTTCCGCCGTCATGCGGAAGGGAAAGGCCTGAAGCTGCACGCTTTCCTGGCCGCCCTTGAACGCGTCGCGGGCGAGCGCGAAAATCTCGATGATCTGCTCGTTCGTCATCGAATAGCAGCCGGCCGAAGAGCAGGCACCGTGGATCATCAGATGCGTGCCGGTGCGGCCGTTGGCCTTGTCGTAGGTGTTCGGATAGCCCGTGTTGATCGCCAGGTAGTAGCTCGAATTCGGGTTCATCTGGTTCGGATAGAGCGGATAGAATCCCTCCGGCGCCTGCCGGTCTCCCTCCTTCATCTTGGGCCCGAGTTTTCCCGACCAGGCGCAGATCTTGTAGCTCTTCAGAAGCTGGAACCGGTTCGCCGTGTTCGCCTTCCAGACTTCGAGCGTCCCTTCTTCCTTGAAGATGCGCAACAGGATCGCGGACGTCTTCTGCATCCCCAGCTCGCGCATCTTGCTGACCATCTTGCTGGAAAGCTGGTACTCGGTCTTGTTCTTGACGGACGACAGGTTGACCGAATCGAGCGTCTCGTTGGTGCAGCCCGCAAGAGCGGCTGCGACAGCGGCGGTGAGGACAAGGTTCCTGAAACGCATCGGCAAAAGCCCGTTCTAGCCACATTCTATCCGTGCACGCCGGTTCCACGAAGGACAGGCGTCAACGAATCAGTACGTCATTATTCTTCACGAAATCTTAACCGTGCAGGCGCCCCCTGCGAATGGCCATCTCTCATGACCTCATGAATATGGCCAAGATTTGGCCACAGTCCGATTTCCGGTTGCTGACGTCAGGGAATAATCGCAATGGTTCGGATTGGAACGGCTCGGGCCGGAGCCGTAATCAGAGGTTACGGCCGATATTCAGATATTTCTGCCGCCGGTCGGCCCGCAATTCGTCGCCATTGCGTGCGGAAAGCTCCTTGAGAGCGTCGCCGATCACGGTTTCCGTGCGGCTGATGACCGCGTCCGGGTCACGGTGGGCTCCACCGACAGGCTCCGGGATTATCCCGTCGATGACGCCGAGCGACTTCAGGTCTTCGGCGGTGATCTTCATGTTGCTGGCGGCCTCCTTGGCGCGCGTCGAGTCGCGCCAGAGGATCGAGGCCGCACCTTCCGGGGAGATCACGCTGTAGATCGCGTGCTCCAGCATGTAGACGCGGTTGCCGGTCGCGATCGCGATCGCGCCGCCCGAACCGCCTTCGCCGATCACCACGGTGACGATCGGCACCTTGACGTTGAGGCACATTTCGGTCGAGCGGGCGATCGCCTCGGCCTGGCCCCGCTCCTCGGCGTTGACGCCCGGATAGGCGCCTGCCGTGTCGACCAGCGTTATCAGCGGCAGGCCGAAACGGTCGGCCATCTCCATTATGCGCGTCGCCTTGCGATAGCCCTCGGGTCGGGGGCTGCCGAAATTGTGCTTGATGCGCGACTTGGTGTCGTTGCCCTTCTCCTGGCCGATGACGGCGACGGGCGTGCCGTGAAAGCGGGCAAGCCCCGCCTGGATCGCGTCGTCATTGGCGAAATTCCGGTCGCCGGCAAGCGGCGTGAACTCGGTGAAGAGGCGCGAGGCATAGTCCAGGAAATGCGGACGCGAGGGGTGGCGAGCGACCTGGGTCTTCTGCCAGGGGGACAATTTGGAATAGATCTCGACCATCGCATCGCGGACGCGCCCTTCCAATCGGGCGATCTCGTCTGATGTGTTAACGCTCTCGTCTTCGCTGGCGAGCTTCTTCAGTTCGAGAATCTTGCCTTCGAGATCAGAGATGGGTTTTTCGAAGTCGAGATAATTGTGCATCAGACGCGTTTCCGATCGTTTTTCGACAAGGGCCGCCCTGCCAAGCCATACCGTCAGGCGGACCTAATCCTGTTTTTTCGCCTGTTTGGCAAGGGGGTGATGGTTTTGCACGAGGTCGTGAAGCCGTTCTTCCAGCACATGCGTATAGATTTGTGTCGTGGAAATGTCTGAATGGCCGAGCAGTTCCTGTACGGCACGAAGGTCGGCGCCGTTGGCGAGCAGATGACTGGCGAAGGCGTGGCGCAGCACGTGCGGCGAAATCGCTGCCACCCGGATGCCTGCCCGTGCCGCAAGGCTCTTGAGGTCGCGGGCAAAGACCTGCCGCGGCAGATGGCCGGACTTGCCATTGGAGGGGAACAGCCAGGGGCTGTCCGCACTCTCTTCCTGCAGTGCTTCCCCATAGGCCCGCATGGCGCGGATCGCCGCCTGCGACAGCGGTACGAGCCTTTCCTTGTTACCCTTGCCGCGAATGATGAGAAAACGCCCGTTCTGTGCAAGCACGCTCGCCGGCAGCGACACGAGCTCGCTGACGCGCATGCCTGTCGCATAAAGGAGCTCGATCAGCGCGTGCATGCGCAATTTCGCCATCACGTCGTCGCTGCCGGATTTCGCCTCCGCTTCCGCCTGGCCGATCAGCCGGGTGACGTCTTCGATGCTGAGGGTCTTCGGAAGGGTGCGGGCTTTCTTCGGCGCGTCGAGGATGCCCGTCGGGTCGTCCGTGCGCAGCCCCTCCGCATAGAGGAACTTGTAAAATTGCCGGAGGGCCGAGAGCCGCCGCGCCTGCGACGACGCTTTGAAGCCCTGGCCTGCGAGATGGGAGAGATAGCTTCTGAGATCGTCGGCCGAGGCGTCGGTGAGCCCGGTGCCGCGCGAGCGCAGGAAGGAACGCGCGTCCTCGAGGTCGCGCTCGTAGGATTGCAGCGTGTTCGCCGCCGCTCCACGCTCGGCGCTCATCATTTCCAGGAAGGCTTCGACGTAGGCTGCGGACATATCCGTCATTTCGGCTTGTTGACCCGTTCGGAGGGAATGCGCACCGTCACGTCCCGCTCAACCGGGTCGACGAAAGTGACGAGCGCCACCATCGTGCCATAGACCATGCCGGCCGCGACGGCGCAGATGAACAGGAAGCGGAAGAGGGTGGGCATTCAAGTCTCCTCTGCATGGCGCCGGAAAACCGGACCTTTTCGCGGGCGGACCATGCAGCCGTTCGAAACGCTGTAGCGCGTCCAATATGAACGCTGCAGCGGGTGCGTGAACTATATGAACGGCGCCGACCAAGAGTGCAAGAAGCCGGCCCCCGATCCTTGCAGCGCCGCGCGTCTAATCAGGCGCAAAGGCCGCCGGTCCGCACGTCCAAGCGAAGGCGCCGAAAATCATTGAATCGGACAGGTGGGAAGCGGTAGTATCAAGTAGTAGTAGAGGAATGTGCCATGCAAACGGAAAAGCTCAGTATCAGTCTGCCGGTCGACATGGCGCGCATGGTGCGCCGCCGGGTCGAGGACGGGGCTTACGCCTCAAACAGCGAAGTCATCCGTGAGGCATTGCGACTGTGGCAGCAGCGCGAACAGGAACGCGGGCATCGCCTTGATGCCATCCGCGCTAGCCTCGATGCCGCTGCCAACGATCCGGCACGCCATGGCAGCGCCGAGGTTTCGGCTCATTTTGACCGTCTTCTGACCGAGGCAGAGAAGACTGCCAAGTCGTGAGCCGCGAACTCGTCTTTACGCCGGCGGCGCTCGCCGATCTAGAGGAGACATTTTGGTTTGTCGCCGCCGATAATCCTCGTCGCGCCCGCAGCTACGTCGCAGAGATCGAACAAGCCTGCCGCAACCTCTGCGAGACGCCGTTGATGGGCCGTGGAAGACCGGATTTGCGGCCGAACCTGTTTATCTTCCCGCTTTGGCGACGTGTTCTGATCGCCTACGAACTGCCGGACAATCGCGTAGATATTCTGCGCGTGTTTTCAGGCGGGCAGGATTACGAAGCAATCATGTCTGGCGAGTAGGTAGGCCCTGATCTGCAGTGGCGACGGCTTGACGCTCCCCCCCGATTTGTCGATACCGGAGAGGAATGGGGAATTTGAAGCGCAATGAACGATGTGACCGAACCGGTTTCCGCGACGCTGGCCGAAAGGGCGAAGCGCACTCTCGGTAAGCGCAATCTCGTTTTCATCGGCCTGATGGGGGCAGGTAAATCGGCAATCGGTCGGCTGACCGCCCAGGCGCTCGGCGTTCCTTTCGTCGATTCCGACCACGAGATCGAGCGGGTCTCGCGCATGACGGTCAGCGATCTCTTCGCGACCTACGGCGAGGAAGAGTTCCGGGCGCTGGAGGCCCGCGTGCTGAAGCGCCTGCTCAGGTCCGGCCCGCGGGTGGTGTCGACCGGCGGCGGCGCCTATATCAACGAGCGCTCGCGGCGGCATATCAAGAAGGGCGGCCTGACGATCTGGCTCAACGCCGAGCTTGACGTGCTATGGGAGCGGGTAAACAAGCGCGACACCCGGCCGCTTCTGAAGACCGAGAATCCGAAGCAGACGCTCGAGAACCTGATGCGCGCGCGCTACCCAATCTATGCCGAGGCGGACCTGACCGTTCTCTCGCGCGATGTGAAAAAGGAAGCGATGGTCGAGGAGGTTCTCGCCGCCATCGCCGATCATCAGAAAGCCTGAAGCCATGACCAGCCATGTGATGCCAACCGCCGAGCGCAAGGTCCGCGTCGATCTCGCAGAGCGTTCCTACGATATCCTCATCGGCCCCGGTCTGATCGCCGCGGCAGGCAAGGAGATCGCTTCCCGGCTCAAGGGCCGGAAGATGGCGGTCATCACCGACGAGAACGTCGCGCCGCGTTATCTCGAACCACTGATGGCGAGCCTCGGGGAAAGCGGCATCGAGGCCGTCTCCCTCATCCTGCCGGCAGGCGAGAAGACCAAGAGCTTCGAGCACCTGATCCCGGTTTGCGAAGCCATCCTCGGCGCCAGAATCGAGCGCAACGACGCGGTGATCGCGCTCGGCGGCGGCGTCATCGGCGATCTTACCGGCTTTGCCGCCGGTATCGTCCGCCGCGGTTCGCGCTTCATCCAGATCCCGACATCGCTGCTGGCGCAGGTCGATTCCTCGGTCGGAGGCAAGACCGGGATCAATTCGGCGCATGGCAAGAACCTGATCGGCGTCTTCCATCAGCCCGACCTCGTCCTCGCCGATACTGCCGCGCTCGACACGCTGAGCCCGCGCGAATTCCGCGCAGGCTATGCCGAGGTCGCGAAATACGGCCTTATCGACAAGCCGGAGTTCTTCGAATGGCTCGAGAAAAACTGGCAGGCGGTGTTTGCAGGCGGACCCGCCCGGATCGAGGCGATTGCCGTCAGCTGCCAGGCAAAGGCTGACGTCGTTGCCGCGGACGAGCGCGAAAACGGACGTCGCGCCCTCCTCAACCTCGGCCATACCTTCGGTCATGCGCTGGAGGCCGCCACCGATTACGACAGCAAGCGGCTGGTGCATGGAGAGGGCGTTGCGATCGGCATGGTTCTGGCGCATGAGTTTTCAGCCCGGATGAATCTTGCGAGCCCCGACGATGCGCGGCGGGTGGAGGCCCATCTGAAAACCGTCGGCCTGCCGACGCGCCTCGCCGACATTCCCGGTGCATTGCCACCGGCCGATCGGCTGATGGAGGCGATCGCCCAGGACAAGAAGGTGAAGGGAGGCAAGCTCACCTTCATCCTTACGAGGGGCATAGGCCAGTCCTTCGTGGCGGACGACGTGCCCTCCTCGGAGGTGTTGAGCTTTCTTACGGAAAAGCATCCGCGATGACCGATGTGCTCCTGGGCTTTCTTACGGAATACTGGCTGTCGCTGCTTTCCGTTATCTGCCTTCTCGTTATTTCAGCCTTTTTCTCCGGCTCCGAGACGGCGCTGACCGCGGCCTCGCGCTCGCGGATGCATACGCTGGAGAACAACGGCGAGGAGCGGGCCGGCATGGTCACCCGGCTGATAGAGCGTCGCGACCGTCTGATCGGGACGCTGCTCATCGGCAACAACCTCGTCAACATTCTGGCCTCGTCGCTGACGACGAGCCTGCTGATCGGCCTCTTCGGCGATTCGGGCGTGGCGATCGCCACCGTCGCCATGACGGTACTGCTCGTCATCTTCTCCGAGGTCCTGCCGAAAAGCTGGGCGATCGCGTCGCCGGACCGGTTTGCGCTGGCGGTTGCGCCTTGGGTTCGCCCCTTCGTTGCCGTCGTGGGTCCGATATCCTCCCTCGTCAACGCAATTGTCAGGCGCATCCTGCACCTCTTCGGCATCAATCTTTCTTCCGACCTGCCGATGCTCACCGCGCATGAGGAACTGCGCGGCGCGGTCAATCTGCTCCACCGCGAAGGGTCGGTCATCAAGGCGGACCGCGACCGGCTCGGCGGGGTGCTCGATCTCGGCGAACTCGAAGTTTCCGACGTCATGATCCACCGGACCGGCATGCGGGCGATCAATGCGGATGATCCGCCCCAGACCTGCGTGCGCGAGATCCTCGAAAGTCCGTTTACACGCCTGCCGTTGTGGCGCGGCTCGGCCGACAACATCATCGGCGTCGTCCATTCCAAGGACCTGCTCCGGGCGCTCGCGGAGCCGAATGTGGAGCCCGAGACGCTCGATATCGTCAAGATTGCGCAGAAACCCTGGTTCGTTCCGGATTCGACCAATCTCAAAGACCAGCTCAACGCCTTCCTGCGCCGCAAGCTGCATCTTGCGATCGTGGTCGACGAATACGGCCAGGTGCAGGGGCTCGTCACGCTGGAGGATATTCTCGAAGAGATCGTCGGCGACATTGCCGACGAGCACGACATCGACATCCAGGGCGTACGTCAGGAGGCCGATGGTTCGATCGTCGTCGATGGTTCCGTGCCGATCCGTGACCTCAACCGGGCGCTGGACTGGTCGTTGCCGGACGAGGAGGCGACGACGGTTGCCGGCCTCGTGATCCATGAATCGAAGAGCATTCCGGAGGAACGGCAGGCCTTCACGTTCTACGGCAAGCGTTTTACCGTGATGAAGCGGGTGAAGAACCGGATCACCAAGCTGCGCATCCGCGCGGCCGAGGACGAGGGGCAGGTGGGTTAGGACCTGTGGACACTTATGGATAGGGGTTTGATTTCGCACAAATCGGTCAATGCCAAGGATTTTTCCGCAGCAAAGGGTTGTCCCCTTTGCAAGGGAAAAGCCGCCGGCAGTGGGCGATTTGTGCAAAACCCTTCGGGCGGCCCATATTGCGGTGCCTTGTCGCGAAAAATCCGGCTTGCAGGCGGACGGCCTGCGGCGCCGGATTTTCCACGAAAGTCCCTCGCAATTTGGGCCGTCAAATCCCTATCCATAAGTGTCCACAGGTCCTAGGGCAGTTCACCAGCGCGTCGCTTCCCCTGGCGCAGCCGGTTCCACCGCCAAGGCATGGAGGCCGGCATCGAGCTCCGGCTTCAGCAGATCGTTTATGGCGCGGTGGCGCGCCACACGGCTCATGCCGGTAAAGGCGCTCGAAACGATGCGAACGCGCATATGCGTTTCGCCGCCGCCGTCGAATTCCGGCTGGTGACCGGCATGCTGGTCGCTCTCATTGATCACCATCAGCCGCTCGGGGTGGAAGGCTTGCGTGAGCTTCTCTTCGATGCGGCGTTGCAGCGACATGTCTTCAGTCCCATTTCCCTGTTTTGCTGCAAGGGGCGGAGCCAGGCGGCAGCATCTCCCATGCAATGCAAAATGCCCGCACAAAGCCAGTAACATTCCGTTTTGTCAATTCTTGTTGTGGCCCTCTGCAAACCCCATAATGTGCGTCATGAAGCTCGATTCAAAATATTTCGACCGCATCCGAACGCGCCCCCGGGGTCAAGCGCGCGTGGAGCCGTCTGCGCCGGTGTGCCAATGGGATGGCTGCGACAAGACGGCAGTTCATCGGGCACCCGTCGGGCGCAATGCCGAGGGCGAGTATTTCATGTTCTGCTTCGAGCATGTGAAGGAGTACAACAAGGGCTACAACTATTTTTCCGGCCTCTCCGACACCGAGATCGCCCGCTACCAGAAGGAAGCGGTGACCGGCCATCGTCCGACCTGGACGGTCGGTGTCAACAAGAGCGCCCGCAACGGCCCGACACAGTCGCAGATGCGCTCCGGCACCGCGGGCGCACAGGCGCGCATGCGCGATCCTTTCGGATTTTTCAACGAGGCGCGCGCCCGCCAGGCGCGGCACGAGCCGCGCCTGCGCAAGCTGAAGACGCTCGAGGCGAAGGCCTTCGAGACGCTGGGGCTCGCGGCCTCGGCGACGACCGCCGACATCAAGGCGGCATACAAGGAGCTCGTCAAGAAGCACCACCCCGACGCAAATGGCGGAGACAGGGGGTCGGAAGACCGCTTTCGGGCGGTTATTCAAGCCTACCAATTGTTAAAACAGGCTGGTTTCTGCTAACAACCCGGATTATGACAGAAGCACACTTTGCAGGCGAATGCGCGGGTGCCGGCGGGCGTCCGCTCTGGAGTTATGATGAGCAAGATTGACCTCGATATTTCCAACCTCCCCGACACGACGGTCTCTGTCCGGGAGGCTTTCGGCATCGACACGGATTTGCGTGTTCCGGCCTATTCGAAGGGCGATGCCTATGTGCCCGAAATCGACCCGGACTACCTCTTCGATCGTGAGACGACGCTCGCCATTCTCGCCGGCTTCGCCCACAACCGGCGCGTGATGGTTTCCGGTTATCACGGCACCGGCAAGTCGACCCATATCGAGCAGGTCGCGGCGCGGCTCAACTGGCCATGCGTGCGCGTCAACCTCGACAGCCATGTCAGCCGCATCGATCTGGTCGGCAAGGACGCGATCGTCGTCAAGGACGGGCTTCAGGTGACCGAGTTCAAGGACGGCATCCTGCCCTGGGCCTATCAGCACAATGTCGCGCTCGTCTTCGACGAATACGATGCCGGCCGGCCCGACGTCATGTTCGTGATCCAGCGCGTGCTGGAGTCCTCCGGCCGCCTGACGCTGCTCGACCAGAGCCGCGTCATCCGCCCGCATCCGGCCTTCCGATTGTTTGCGACGGCAAACACCGTCGGTCTCGGCGACACGACCGGCCTCTATCACGGTACGCAGCAGATCAACCAGGCCCAGATGGACCGCTGGTCGATCGTGACGGCGCTCAATTACCTGCCGCACGACAAGGAAGTCGATATCGTTTCCGCCAAGGTCAAGGGCTTCGTTGCCGACAAGGGCCGCGAGACGGTCTCCAAGATGGTCCGCGTCGCCGACCTGACGCGTGCCGCCTTCATCAACGGCGACCTGTCGACCGTCATGAGCCCGCGCACGGTCATCACCTGGGCCGAGAACGCCTATATCTTCGGCGATATCGCCTTTGCGTTCCGCGTGACTTTCCTCAACAAGTGCGACGAGCTGGAGCGGGCGCTGGTCGCCGAGCATTATCAGCGCGCCTTCGGCGTCGAACTCAAGGAGAGCGCTGCCAACATCGTGCTGGAAGCGACCGCCTGAAAATCGATGTGCTCGCATAACGGCCGATCCGGTTGAAGAAGGAATTGTCGTGAGTTCGAATTCCAAGGCGAAACCGACTACGAGGGAAAACGCCGCCGAACCGTTCAAGCGGGCGCTTTCCGGCTGCATCCGGTCGATCGCCGGCGATGCGGAGCTGGAGGTCGCTTTCGCCAATGAGCGGCCGGGAATGACAGCCGAACGCATCCGGCTGCCGGAGCTCTCCAAGCGCCCGACCCGTCAGGAGCTGGCAGTGGCGCGCGGCCTCGGCGATTCCATGGCGCTGCGCAAGGCCTGCCACGATGCTCGGGTCCATGCGACGATGTCGCCGCAAGGGGCGGACGCCCGGGCGATCTTCGATGCGGTCGAGCAGGCGCGCGTCGAGGCGATCGGCGCACTCAGGATGCCGGGCGTGGCGGGCAACCTCTCCTCCATGCTCGAGGAGAAATACAGCAAGGCGAATTTCGCTGCGATCGACGCTCAATCGGACGCGCCGCTCGAAGAGGCGGTGGCACTGCTCGTGCGCGAGAAATTGACCGGGGAGAAGCCGCCGGAGTCGGCCGGTCAGGTCCTCGACCTCTGGCGCGACTTCATCGAGCAGAAGGCCGGTCCCGACATGCGCAATCTGGCCGGTACGATCAACGACCAGCAGGCTTTCGCCCGCGTCGTGCGTGACATGCTGTCTTCGATGGATGTTGCCGAGAAATACGGCGAGGACGATAACGAGCCGGACGAGCAGGAGAGCGAAACCGACGAGGACCAGCCGCGCAGCCAGGAGCAGGACGAAAACGCCAGCGACGAGGAAGAAGGCTCCGACGCCGCGCCCGCCGACGAAAACCAGTCTGCCGAGGAGCAGATGGAAGAAGGCGAGATGGATGGCGCGGAAATTTCCGACGACGATCTCCAGGACGAGAGCGACGAGGACAGCGAAACGCCCGGCGAGGTGAAGCGGCCGAACCATCCCTTCGCGGATTTCAACGAGAAGGTCGACTATTCGGTCTATACCCGGGAGTTCGATGAAACCATCGCCTCCGAGGAGCTCTGCGACGAGGCGGAGCTCGACCGGTTGCGCGCCTTTCTCGACAAGCAGCTCGCCCATCTCCAGGGCGCGGTCGGACGCCTTGCAAACCGCCTGCAGCGCCGCCTGATGGCGCAGCAGAACCGGTCCTGGGAGTTCGATCTCGAAGAGGGCTATCTCGACTCCGCCCGCCTGCAGCGCATCATCATCGATCCGATGCAGCCACTCTCCTTCAAACGCGAGAAGGACACGAATTTCCGCGACACGGTCGTCACGCTCCTGATCGACAATTCCGGTTCGATGCGCGGCCGCCCGATCACCGTCGCCGCGACCTGCGCCGACATTCTTGCGCGCACACTGGAGCGCTGCGGCGTGAAGGTCGAGATCCTGGGTTTCACGACCAAGGCGTGGAAGGGCGGACAATCGCGCGAGAAATGGCTTGCCGGCGGCAAGCCTCAGTCGCCGGGCCGCCTCAACGACCTGCGCCACATCATCTACAAGTCCGCCGACGCGCCCTGGCGTCGCGCGCGCCGCAATCTCGGCCTGATGATGCGCGAGGGACTGCTCAAGGAGAACATCGACGGCGAGGCGCTGATGTGGGCGCATGATCGTCTCCTGGCGCGGTCCGAGCAGCGACGCATCCTGATGATGATTTCGGACGGTGCGCCGGTCGACGATTCCACTCTGTCGGTGAACCCCGGAAATTACCTCGAACGGCATCTGCGCGCCGTTATCGAGCAGATCGAGACGCGTTCGCCGGTCGAACTGCTTGCGATCGGCATCGGGCATGACGTCACACGCTATTATCGCCGCGCCGTGACCATCGTCGATGCGGACGAACTGGCGGGGGCGATGACGGACCAGCTTGCGGCGCTCTTCGAGGACGAGAGTATGCGCCGCCGCCCGGGCGGAGCGCGTCGCGCCGGTTGACGGATTTCCGGCCGCGGCCACCCCCTAGGACCTGTGGACACTTATGGATAGGGATTTGACGGCCCAAATTGCGAGGGACTTTCGTGGAAAATCCGGCGCCGCAGGCCGTCCGCCTGCAAGCCGGATTTTTCGCGACAAGGCACCGCAATATGGGCCGCCCGAAGGGTTTTGCACAAATCGCCCACTGCCGGCGGCTTTTCCCTTGCAAAGGGGACAACCCTTTGCTGCGGAAAAATCCTTGGCATTGACCGATTTGTGCAAAATCAAACCCCTATCCATAAGGGTCCACAGGTCCTAGGTCATTCCTCAGATGTTCTGCCGAAACTTTGCCGTGCTTTTCCTGCTGATTTCGGCTGCTGTCGCGCGCGCGGAGCCGGCGCGCGAGATCGTGCCCGTCAAGAGCCGGCAGATATCCCAGTTCAAGGTCGGTTCCGACAAAACGGTCTTCGGCGCACTCGAATTCATCGGCGGCATAGAGATGACGTCGGCCAACCCTTTGTTCGGCGCGCTGTCGGCGATCCGGTTTCTGCCGGACGGCCAGTCCTTCGTCGCGGTGATGGACACGGGCCACTGGGTCGAGGGGGCCGTCATCCGCGACGATGCGGGCGGGCTCGAGGGGCTGAGCGATCTGACGGTCACGCCGATGACCGACGCAAACGGCGAAGCTCAGCTCGAGAAATGGCGGGTCGATTCCGAAGGGCTGGCCTTGCGCGAAGGTCAGGCGATCGTCAGCTTCGAGCAGTCGCCCCGCATCGAAATCTATCCCTATCCCGGGTTCGCCGAGGCGCGTCCCCAGGGGCAGATGGCCTTGCCGTTCCCCGTCGAAGAGCTCCGCAGCAATGGCGGAATCGAGACGATCGCGATCGCGCCGAAGAACGGCCCGCTTCGCGGCGCCGCCGTGGTCGTCTCCGAGCGCAGCGTCGACAAGGCGGACAATCTTTTTGCGGGGATATTGGAGGGGCCGATGAAAGGCGCCTTCACGGTCGTGCGCGCCGATCCCTATTCGGTCACTGACGGCGCTTTCCTGCCCGATGGCGACCTGCTTCTCCTCGAGCGGCGATTCAATTTCGCCTCCGGTCTCGGCATGCGTATTCGCCGTATCGCCGCGGGGGACATCCGGCCTGGCGCCGTGGTCGACGGCGACGTCATGCTCGAAGCGGACATGAGCTACCAGATCGACAATATGGAGGCGCTCGACGTTATCTCGCGGCCTGACGGTGAAATCCGGGTGATCTTGGTTTCGGACGACAACCACTCGATCCTCGAGCGAAACCTGATGCTCGAATTCCGGCTGATCAAGTGAAACGGGGCCGAATGCCCCGCCGCTCCAACGCGTTGAAACCACGCACTTCCGCATGCGGAAGTGCTCTACCCGATGAGGGTTTTCAGGTCGTTGCTTTTACCGCCGGCATGGGTTTGACGACGCTCATCAGCGCGCCATAGGGAAGCAGCAGGACGATACCGCAGAGTATCTTGACTGCGAGATCGCCGAGCGCCCAGGAAATCCAGCGCGGGGCATCGGCGCTGAGCAGGCCGAGAACGGGCGCCGTTTCCAGCGCAAAGCCGTCATTCGCACCTAGGAACACGAAGAACGGCGCAAAGGCGAAAGAGAAGAACATCGCCGTATCGAGGGCCGAACCGATCAGCGAGCCTGCGAGCGGCGCCTGCCACCAGGTCTGGCGCCTGAGCCGGTTGAAGACGGAGATATCCAGAAGCTGGCCGAGCAGGAAGGCTGAACCGGAGGCGATCGCGATGCGTGGCGTCGCGGCGAGAACGGAGAGCACGACGGCAACCGCGAAGCCGGCAACGACGACGCGGCGCGCGATTCGCGGCCCGAACTGGCGATTGGTCAAATCTGTGACGAGGAAGGCGAAGGGATAGCTGAAGGCGCCCCAGGTCAGGAGGTCGCCCAGTTGCATCCCGGCTATCGAACCCGGGAGCGGATACTGGACGAGGAAGTTCGACGCCACGACCACGAAGGTCATCAGCGCCACGTAGAGGTAGAACGTACGGTTGATCAGCATTTTTTTATCCTGGGTTATGCCACCAGTTGACGGATGCGCAGGCAGGTGCTTGCACGGCGATGGACGACACGAGAAAAAGGCTTGCCGGGCGAACCCGCAAGCCTCTTCAAGGTCTCGGCAGAAGTACCGGCGCTATCAGGCGGCTTCGGCAGCCTTCTTGACGATCTGACGGCGCAGCAGGCGGGCGCGCATGCTGAGCTCGTTTTCGTCGGCCTTCAGCAGGAAGGCGTCGAGACCGCCGCGGTGTTCGACCGAGCGGAGAGCCGCAGCGGAAACGCGCAGGCGGAAGCGCTGGCCGAGAGCATCGGAAATCAGCGTGACGTTGCACAGGTTCGGCAGGAACTTGCGCTTGGTCTTGTTGTTGGCATGGCTGACATTGTTGCCCGACTGGACGCCCTTGCCGGTCAATTCGCAACTACGGGACATTGTACACCTATTCTCTTATCGCCGCCGGACAATGCGGTAGCGGGCCCAGAGCCCAGGCCGCGTTCCTGTTGGCCATTATTGGAAAGTCGCGGTTCTATAGTCACAGGTGGCCCGCCAGTCAAGTCAAACCTTTGCATTCCCGAGCGAATGGGGCGATTTCGCCTGTTCTGCACTCATTAGCACGGTCGTTCCGGCGCGCAAGACGCATTCCAAGAGAGCGGCCGATGCGCTATCTTTTCCATGAGGACCGCGCCAGATTTCCAGCGGGCGCAGAAATGCCGCAAACCGCCTGCATTCCGGGGGATTGCGACATAAATACGTCGACTTTCCTCGGCGTCGGCAAGGTGTTGTAACACTATGAACGCTGCATGGTTCCGTTTTGAGCCGTTCCGGTATCGAGGGTCATGCAGGACAGAATGGGGCTTTCGGGCATGAAGTTGTGCATTGGTTTTCGCGCGCCGGCTCTCCTGGCCGCCATGATGTTTTCCACAGCCCCGCTTGCTGCGGAAGTCTCGCACCAGACGGACTACAGCATCGCGCTCGCCGGCCTGCCTTTGGCGCGCGCATCGTTCCACACCGAGGTCGAAAGGAATCGCTACACGATCTCGGGAACCCTGAACTCGGCGGGACTCGTGGATATCATCAGCCGCACCACGGGGCAGACGCGTGTCTCCGGAGTAATCGACCGCGACCATCTCCGGGCAAGCGAATATTCCATGTCCTACCGCAGCGGCCGGAAGGGCCGGGCCATCAATGTAAGCTTCCGAAACGGCAATGTCGTCCGGGCGAGCATGGTTCCGAAGCGTGATCCCTTGCCGAAGAACTGGGTGCCGGTCACGAGCCGGGACATGCGCAATGTGCTGGACCCGCTTTCCGGTCTGCTCATTCCGGCAAGGGCCCGAGTCTGCCCAAACACGCTGCCGATCTTCGACGGGGAATCGCGGCTCGACATAAGACTGTCTCCGAAGGGAACGCGAAACTTCAAAACCAGGGGATTCGAAGGGGAGGTGATCGTCTGCGGCATCCGCTTCGTACCGAAGGCGGGATACCGGAAGGGCCGCGAGGACGTCGAATATCTGCGCCGCCTGGGAACGATGGAGATCTGGTACGCGAAGGCGAACGGCGTGGACGTCTATGCTCCGGTCTATGCCCGCATACCGACGAAGATCGGAGCGGTCACGGTTTCGGCGACGCGCTTCGGCGATTGAAGCCCGCCGGCGGGCTCTTTCCTTACGCGCCCCCGAGGATCGCACCCCTCTTTCCGGAATCACGTAAGCGCGGTAGATCAGTGGGATTCGGGTGGGGTGACGGCCGCGCCGGAGTCTGGGCCGCGCGGAGGCGGGAATGAAGTTCAAGGCAACGCTGATCGGTTTCACCGCGATCCTCATGTGGTCGCTGCTGGCGCTCTTTACTGCCGCATCCGGCAAGATGCCGCCGTTTCAACTTTCGGCCGTCTGCTTTCTGATAGGCAGTCTGCCCGGCATCGCCGTCCTGGCGTCGAAGCCTGAGCGCCTCGCACTTCTGAAGCAGCCGGCAAAGGTGTGGGTCATCGGCATTGCCGGTCTTTTCGGCTACCACTTTCTTTATTTCACGGCGCTTCGCAATGCGCCGGCCGTGGAGGCGGGGCTCATCGCCTATCTCTGGCCGCTCTTCATCGTTGTCGGCTCGGCGCTGCTGCCGGGCGAGAGGCTCCGCTGGCACCATGTCGCAGGCGCCCTTGCAGGGCTCGTCGGAACGATCCTGATCGTTGCGCGCAACGGCATCGCCTTCGACGACGCCTATGCACTCGGCTACGGCGCGGCATTCCTCTGCGCCTTTACCTGGTCCGGCTATTCGCTGATCACGCGCCGCTTCGACGCGGTATCCACGGATGTCGTGACCGGTTTCTGCCTTGCGACATCGGCTCTGTCATTCCTCTGCCATCTCGGACTCGAAACGACGGTCTGGCCTGAAACCACCTTCGAGTGGCTCGCCGTGGCGGGGCTCGGCCTGCTGCCGGTCGGTGCGGCCTTCTATGCCTGGGACTACGGCGTGAAGAACGGCGACATCCAGTTCCTGGGCGTTGCGAGCTATGCGGCGCCGGTGCTTTCGACCCTGATCCTCATTCTGTTCGGCTTTGCCGAGCCGTCCTGGCGGATCGTGGCCGCCTGCCTGCTGGTGACGGGCGGCGCCGTGCTTGCGGCAAAGGACATGATCTTCCGCAAGGGCAGGGCCGCGCAACCGGCGGAGTAGAACTCACTCCTCAGCCGGCCGCCAATCGGGGTGCGCCATTTCGAAGGAGGCGAAGTCGAAGCCGGGTGCGACGGTGCAACCGACGAGCGTCCACTCACCAAGCGAAGTGGCGGATTGCCACCAGCCGGCGGGAACGACCTGTTGCGGCCTTTCTCCGCCGAGCAGGTCGGGACCGAGCCGGGTCTGCGAAGCGGCCCTGCCGGGCTCGGCAATGCTGAGCTCGAGCGGGGCGCCGGCGTAGTAGTGCCAGACCTCGGCGGCATCGTGGACCCGGTGCCAATGCGACCGGTCGCCGCGTTCGAGAAGGTAGTAGATGGCCGTCGAGTGGCCACGCGCGCCACCATTGGCATCGCGGAACGTCTCCCCGTACCAACCGCCTTCCGGATGCCGGGCAAGACCCAGCGTTTCAATGATAGCTGCCGCCGTCATTTCCCGAGTCGCCATTTCAGAAATTGTCCTTGCGCTTGCGTATTTCCGCGAAGACAGCGGCATCGCTCGCCTTTTCCATACCGAGCAGCGCGCGGATCTTCGGATCGCCGGCGCGCAGGAACGGGTTCGTCCGCTTTTCGAGGCCCATCGTCGTCGGCGCGGTGAAGCCGCCGTCCGAGCGGGTCTCCTCGATCTCTGCCGCACGCTCCTTCAGCGCCGAATTTTCCGGATCGACCGTGATGGCGAAATGGGCGTTGGCAAGGGTGTATTCATGGCCGAAATAGATGGCCGTGTCGTCGGGAAGCGCCATCAGCCGGCTCAGCGACTGCCACATCGTATCGGCCGTTCCCTCGAAGAGACGGCCGCATCCGAGCGCGAAAAGCGTGTCGGCGGCGAAAAGCAGCTTGTCCTCGGGCAAATGGTAGCAGACGTGGCCGGACGTGTGGCCCGGCGTTTCGATGACATCGACCGGATGGCCGGCGAAGTCGAAGCGGTCACCATGTCCGACGGTCCTGTCTATGCCGGGGATCTTCGACGCCTCGTTCTTCGGGCCGATGATGGTGAGGCCGAAGCGTTCCTTCAGACTGGCATTCGCAGCCACATGATCACCGTGGTGATGCGTGGTGAGGATATGCGTCAATTGCCATCCGCGCCGTTCGAGCGCGTCGAGGATCGGCCGCTCCTCCGGTGCGTCGATCGATGCCGTAGCGCCGCTAAGCCGGTCGTGGAGGAGCACACCGTAATTGTCGGTGCGGCAGAGGAAGAGGTCGAGTTCGAGCGCGGCCATGTTTCGGTCCTCCGATCGGTGCGGGGTTATCGGAAAGCGGCGATCCCGCTCGGTTCGAATGTAGCGAGGCTCGCCTTGAAGTCTACCGCTTGGAGTCTAACATGTTGCCCATGCACACCGATATCGTCGATCTCCGCCAATTCTATCACTCCGAGCTCGGCCGCATGGCGGAACAGTCGGTCAGCTCAGCGCTTGCTTCCATCTGGGCACGCCTGCCCGAGGAAAGGCTCCTGGGGCTCGGCTACGCGGTGCCCTATCTCGAGCGCTTCCGTGCCGATACGGAGCGGACCTTCGCCTTCATGCCGGCAGGGCAGGGTGCGGTGAACTGGCCGGTCGCCGACCTGTCCTCGACGGCACTGGTCTTCGATGAGGAATTGCCGCTGCCGGATGCCTCTATCGATCGCGTATTGATGGTTCATTCCCTGGAATTCGCCGAAAGCCCCCGCGAAACGATGAAAGAGATCTGGCGCGTGCTGGCGCCCGGCGGACGCCTGATCATCGTGGTACCGAACCGCCGCGGCGTCTGGGCGCAGATGGAGCACACGCCTTTCGGCTCGGGGCGGCCCTATTCCCGCGGGCAGCTGACGGCGCTCTTGCGCGAGACCAACTTCACGCCCGGCGCCACGACGGAGGCGCTCTTCTTTCCGCCCTCGAAGCGCAAGCTTGCCCTTCGGCTGCGCCACGGTCTGGAACGGTTCGGCCGGTCGCTGTGGCCGGTCTTTTCCGGGGTGATCATCGTCGAGGCGCAGAAGCGGCTTTATCAGGGCCTGCCGGTGGCCGCACGCGCCTCGCGCCGCGTCTTCGTCCCGGTGCTGGCTCCGCGGGGCGTGCCCAGCACGCGCAGTCGAGCAACGAAAGCGCCGTAGGCCGCAGTCTGCTGCCCGTCACCCCGTTGCTTGCTCCCGCACCGGCCGCCGTCACGTCGCACTCGACAAATATCACCGTCCCCGGTATTGGCTGGACCGCATTCTTCCCGTGAAAGCTGGTCCGATGAATCTTGCCCTGAAAAGCCCTGCGCCGCGTTCCGGCATCCTGGACATCGCCGCCTATGTGCCGGGCAAGGAACATGCGCCCGGCGTTGCCAAGGTTCACAAGCTGTCGTCGAACGAAACGCCGCTCGGCGCGAGCCCGCGCGCGATCGAGGCTTTCCAGAAGGCGGCTTTCAATCTCGAACGCTACCCGGACGGTCAGGCGAATGCGCTCAAGGAAGCGATCGCGGCGGTTCACGGGCTGAACCCCGCCAACATCCTTTGCGGCAACGGGTCGGACGAACTGCTCGGTCTTCTCTGCCATACCTATCTCGGCCCCGGCGACGAGGGGATCGTCACCGAACACGGATTTCTCGTCTACAAAATCCAGATCACCGCGTCCGGCGGGACACCCGTCACGGTCAAGGAGAGGCAAGAGCGCGTCGATGTCGATGCGATACTTGCGGCCGTGACCGAGCGGACGAAGATCGTCTTCATCGCCAATCCGGCAAATCCGACCGGTACCTATATCCCCGTCGAGGAGGTCCGGCGTCTGCATGCGGGCCTGCCCGCCGGCGTCCTGCTGGTGCTCGATGCGGCCTATGCGGAATATGTCCGGCGCAACGACTACGAGGCGGGACTGGAACTCGTTTCGTCCAACCGCAATGTGGTGATGACCCGAACCTTTTCGAAGATCTACGGCCTTGCGGGTCTGCGCATCGGCTGGATGTACGCGCCGCGCGACGTGGTGGAGGCATTGGACCGCGTCCGCGGTCCCTTCAATCTCAACGCGGCGGCAATCGCAGCCGGTGCCGCGGCGATCCGCGACCAGGCCTTCGTTGCCGCGGCGGTCGACCAAAATCACACCTGGCTGGCGAAGATCGGTCAGGCGTTGACGGATATCGGCCTGCGCGTCACCCCATCGGTCACCAATTTCGTGCTGATCCACTTCCCCGAGGAAGCGGGCATGTCGGCCAGCGACGCGGATGCCTACCTGACGAGCCGGGGCTTCATCCTGCGCGCCGTCGGCGCCTACGGTTTCCCCAATGCGCTGAGAATGACGATCGGCTCCGAAGAAGCGAACAAGGGCGTCGTCGCGGCACTGACTGAATTCATGGGACGGAAATGATGGCTCAGCAGTTCCAAACCATCGCCCTTATCGGCATCGGCCTGATCGGGTCGTCCATCGCCCGGGATATTCGCGAGAAGCAGCTCGCCGGTACGATCGTGGTTACGACGCGCAGCGAAGCGACGCTGAAGCGCGCCGGCGAGTTGGGCCTCGGCGACCGCTACACGCTTTCGGCGGCCGAGGCTGTAGAGGGCGCGGATCTCGTCGTCGTTTCGGTGCCAGTCGGTGCATCCGGCGCTGTCGCCGCTGAAATCGCAGCCCATCTGAAACCGGGTGCGATCGTCACCGATGTCGGTTCGACCAAAGGGTCGGTCATCGCCCAGATGGCGCCGCACCTGCCCAAGGACGTCCATTTCGTGCCCGGTCACCCGATCGCGGGTACCGAGCATTCCGGCCCGGATGCCGGCTTTGCGGGCCTCTTCCGCGGGCGCTGGTGCATTCTGACGCCGCCGGCCGGCACGGACGAAGAGGCGGTCGCCAGGCTCAGGCTGTTCTGGGAAACGCTTGGCTCGATGGTCGACGAGATGGATCCGAAGCATCATGACAAGGTGCTGGCGATCGTCTCGCATCTGCCGCATATCATCGCCTACAACATTGTCGGCACCGCCGACGACCTGGAGACGGTGACCGAGTCCGAAGTGATCAAATACTCGGCCTCGGGCTTCCGTGACTTCACCCGCCTTGCCGCTTCGGACCCGACCATGTGGCGCGACGTCTGCCTGCACAACAAGGACGCGATCCTGGAAATGCTCGCCCGCTTCTCCGAGGATCTCGCCTCACTGCAGCGCGCGATCCGTTGGGGCGACGGCGACAAGCTCTTCGATCTCTTCACCCGCACGCGGGCGATACGCCGCTCGATCGTTCAGGCCGGTCAGGACACCGCGATGCCCGATTTCGGCCGGCACGCGATGGACCAGAAGTAGGCTGCCGGAAGCAGGCTGCGAAGACCGGCGCTCACAGCGCCGGTAGCATGCCGATCGGAACGAAGGCGAGGAAGGCGGTCCCGTCGCGGACGTTCAGTTTGACTGTCGCTTCGTTCTTGCCGCCCGCAAGCGCCTTCAACATGTTGGCGACGTTGTCGATCAGGTCGGTTTCGTCCGGAGCAATCTTCACAAAGTTTTCCCGCCAGGCATCGATGTTCGCAAGCGTGAGAGAGAATTCCCCCGAAATCAGCCCCTGATCATTCACCGAAAAGGGGCCGGTGAGTTTTGCGCTCATTCCGGAGCCCGCATCGAGCGTCAATTGCCGCAACTCGCCTCTGGTGCCGCGGAGCATATGGGGCGGCAAAGTGCCCGCCTGAAGCCACTCTGCCTTGTCCGCAACGGTCAGGTCCATTGCGACATCGGCCGGTGCGGCAAGACTGGGTCCCTGGTCAGGGCGCAGGTCGAGCTTTTCGATGCTGAGTGCCGCGTCTAGGTTACCGCCGTTCTGGCGCAGATGGAGCTCGCCATGGCTGGCGCCGAAGCCGAGGCCCTTGCCCGTCAGGGGGGAGCGCGCGGTGCCGGTCAGATTGTCATAGGCCAGCGAGGTGCGGTCGATGCCGGAGAGGGTCGCCGCGACACTTGCGCGGAGCAGCGTCCAGTCGGCGGAAATCGTGACGCCGGGGGAAACGCGGATTTCGGCGGGGCCGTCGAGCTCGAGGACCGCACGCCCGGGCTGATAGACCTGCGCCGCCGTTCGCAGCGCGCCGAAGGACGCGGAGGCGCCGCGGCGCGTATCGTCGAGGCGCACCTTGTCGCAGAACAAACCGAGGCGGAAGGGAAAGCCGCGCACCTCCATCTCGGCGCATTCGCCGCTGAAGCCGATCGCCTGGCCCTTCGTCAGATAGGCAGTCAGCCGCTTCTGGATCTGGTCCGCGGCAAGAAACCAGCTGGCGGAATAGAGGCCGCCCACGAACACGATACCTGCTGCCAGCCACAAGAATTTCCTGCCGGTAGGCGATGGCTTGGCGACGGCGGTCACAGTCATGTTGTCGGGTACTCCACACTGGATCACGATGATTTCAGGTCGGGTCGACCTAAAACTCATCTCGCTCTTGCCGCCGGGAGCGGCCTTTCGGGTGGCCGATTCCCCTGCGGCGAACTAACCTTCATCCGCAATCGCGACACGGCCTATCGGCGCGACCAGTTCGATTGCAAGAGAATTGCTGCACAATTTTGTCCTTCGACCGATACGGTCCCGGGAATTATGCAGTAAAAAATTCCGGTAGGCCGCAGGAGCGTCGAATATCGATTCGGTGGACTGATTCGGCGGCTTCCCGGCGGCACGTTTGAATGGCAGTGGATATGGACGAATTTTGGGTCTTTGGCTACGGCTCGTTGATGTGGAATCCGGGCTTTCGCTTCGAGGAGAAGCTGACGGCGCGCGCTTTCGGCTACCGCCGCTCCCTCTGCGTGCGTTCCTGGGTTCACCGCGGGACTGAACGGCACCCCGGCCTGGTACTCGGGCTCGACTATGGCGGCTCCTGCATCGGGACGGCATTCCGCGTGGCGCCTGCGCAAAAGGCGGAGGTGATCGACTATCTGCGCGAACGCGAGCTGGTCACCCACGTCTACAAGGAACGAACCATGCCGGTACAACTTTCCAGCGGACAGCGCGTGTCCGCGCTGACCTATGTGATCGATCGCTCACATGTCCAGTATGCCGGTGCGCTGAGCGCGGAGGAGGCGGCCGCGACGGTCGCCGTCGCCACCGGCAAGTCCGGGCCGAACAGCGAATACGTTCTCAATACGCTCGAACATCTTCGCGAAATGGGTATCCGCGACCATTGGCTGGAGGAGGTTGCCGCGAAGCTGGCGGCCGGCGGAGCTGAGTCGCTCCGGGCCTGAAGGGGGAGGCTACCGAGCCCCGAGTTCGCGCAGCCGCTGTTCGGCGGTGGGCGGCAGCGGCAGGTGCGGATTTGCCCGCACGGTTTCGATGAGGAGGTCGTCGCTCGCAGCCTCCGTAACTTCCACCAGCTTCGCCAGAAATGCGTCCGGATCCAGCCCGGCCTCGATCGGCGGGAGGACACGCACCTTGAAGTGGCCAGGGAAACGGAGGAACTTGCGCCGCGGCCAGAACAGCCCCGGATGCATCGCGACGGGAACCACCGGCACCTGGAGATCCCGATAGAGCCGGGCGATGCCGTATTTGTACTCCGGCGGTGCGCCGGGCGGGCGGCGGGTCCCCTCGGGGTAGATGATCAACTGACGCCCCGTCGCCATCTCGTTTTTCGTGCGGTCCATGACCTCGGTCATCGCCTTGCCGCGCGCGGCGCGGTTCACCGGAACCATGCGCTGCTTGACGATGTACCAGCCGAACAGCGGTATCCAGGTGAGCTCCCGTTTGAGGATATAGAAGGGATCGTCGAGCCAAGGCAGAAGCGCATAGGCGTCCCAGAAAGACTGATGCTTCGGCGCGAAGATGTAGGCGCCCTTCGGAATGTTCTCGAGGCCCTCGATCTCGAAGGTCGTGCCGACGATCTTCGCGAGCAGCCAGTGGTTGCTGCGCGCCCAGTTCTTGGGCACGAACCAGGCCGTCTTGCGCGGCACAAGGAAATAGAACGGCGTCAGCACGATCATCTGCACGATCAGGTTGGCATAGAAGACCAGATTGAAGAGGATCGAACGCAGGATGATCATCAGGCAGACTCTCGGGTGCGGGTGCGGTGCGCCACGCTGCCTACACGAATATGCGGCGGAGGAAAACAGCCTCGCGACGAGAGCACCTTTCTATGCCGGTCCTACTCCCCGGCCGGCGCAATATGAGAGGGGCCCGACCTGAGGCCGTTCGTCCAGCGGGCGCCCATCACATCGCGCAGCGTGGCGACCGAGTATTTGCCGTATTCGAGCAGAATGGCCTTCAGCACCAGCGGATTGCGCAGCCAGTTGGTCGTCTTGAGATCCGAATTGACGACCGGGTAGGCGATGAATTCGGTTTCGGGCCTGGCGCGGCGCAGTTCGAGCAGGCTGCGCGGCATGTGGTAATTGTTCGTCACCACGAGGATCGTCCGATAACCTCGGTTTCGGATCCACAGCGAGGTTTCGGTCGCATTGCCGATCGTATCGATCGCCGCATGACCGATATCGACGCAGCATTTGAACAGGTCGGCCGAGCTCTGGGTGTTGCGCCTGATCTGGCTTCGTGTCGTCGACGGATGAACACCGGAAATCAAGAGCCGCTTTCCGGCACCGAGTTTCAGGAGATCGACCGCCTGGTCTATTCGTTGGAAGCCGCCGGTCAGCACCACGATCGCATCCGCTTTCGGAGTGGCAGGCGGCTGCAGCGAGGCGACGGTATCGGCGAATTGCAGGAAGCCGGCGATGAATACGGTGAGAAAGGCGAGCAGCACGAAGAAGCCGCGGCGCAGCACTTTGCGCAGCAGGCTGCGGGACTGGCGACGGCGCGCGGCCCTCTCCAGCCATTTGCCCCTTTCGGCCATCCCGCTCCCGCGTAGTTCTCCCGCCTTCATGATTCTCATCACATAGCCGCAGATTGCGGCAGGGAATAGATCGATTGCGGGCAATTCATGGCCTTCCGGGCGATTTCAACCCTGAAAGGTGTCGGTCCGGCCCGGATCCGATCGGATAAGGTCGATCTCGTAGATCGTCCGCATGACGGTAAGGCGCGCCGTCAAGGTCGTCAGCAGGGCAATGACGACGATAATGCCGAAGATACCAAGATAGCCGGTGTAGCCGATGGCGAAGGTACCGAACAGAGCGGTCGCCTGATCCGTTTCAGGGGTTGCAAGCGTCTGCGACTGCCAGAAGCTCGCCAGCGCAAAGGACAGCGCAGCGAGAAGGCCGCCGGCGCCGGCGCCCTTCAGACTGATTCGGAGAAAGTGCTTCTGGAATTCGGCGGCGACGAAACTCGCTTCCGCTCCGACGAAATGAAGGACCTCGACGATGTGGCGATTGCCGGACAGCGCGCCGCGGGTGGCGAAAACCACCGTCAGCACCATCGCGGAGAAGACCAGTACCAAGACGCCGGTGCCGATCATCGTGGTTGTACTCGCCATTGCTACCAGGCGATCGACCCAGGTGCGATGATCATCGAGGAAGGCCTGCGGGATGGTTTCGGTGAGCGCCTTTCGCATCGCGGCGAAATCGGGGGGATTGCTCTCGTCGATCGTGACGACGACGAGCCGCGGCACGGGCAGTTCGTTCAGGTCGAGCCCGCCACCGAGCCACGGTTCCAGGAGGCGTGCCGTCGCCGCGCGGTCGATGATCGTGCCGCCCGTCGTGCCGCTGAAGGTCAGCGCCAGATCCCGGGCATCGGCGAGCGCCCTCTCCATGTCGAGGTTGTCGTCCGGCTTGATCTGGATGGTGATCTCACGGGAGATCTGCGATTGCCAGCTCTGGGCGGTCGCCCGCACCATGCTGACGCCGCCGAGGGTCAGGCAGGCGAGAAAGGACATGATGGCGATGACGCACATGAGCGCATGGCCGGAAACGTTGACCGAAGGCACGATCGGCCCCGTCGGGCGCACGCGCATCTCGCTGCGGCGTTGCTGCTGCTGCGGCGGAGGGTTTGACTCGCGGCGGGGAACACGGTTCTCATTCATAGATGTCGAGCCGTCCCTGTGACAGGATCATCCTCCGGGCCTCGACCTGATCCATCAAGGACAGGTCGTGCGTGGCGATCACCACCGCGGTCCCGAGTCGATTGAGTTCCATGAAGAGATTGAGCAATCGCCGCGCCATCGGCGGATCGACGTTGCCGGTCGGCTCGTCGGCAAGCAGAATCTCCGGCCGGTCGATCAGAGCCCGAGCGATCGCGGCGCGCTGCTTCTCTCCGCCGGACAGCACCGGCGGCAGCACGTTGAGGCGCTCGCCGAGGCCCACCCATTTAAGGAGCTCGAGCACGTCGGAGCGATAGCTCGACTCCTCCTTGCCGCGGACCCTGAGGGGCAGGGCGACGTTTTCATAAGTCGTCAGATGGTCGAGCAGCCGAAAGTCCTGGAAGACGATGCCGACCCGGCGGCGCAGCATCGGAAACTCCTCACGGGGAATGGAGGAGATGTTGCGGTCGAACATGCGGATGAGGCCGCGCGTCGGCTTGAGCGACAGGAAGAGGAGCCGGAGCAGCGTCGTCTTGCCGGCGCCTGACGGACCGGTCAGGAACTGGAAGGAACGGCGCGGAATATCGAATGTCAGGTCCCGGAGAATCTCTGGTCCCATGCCATAGCGCAATCCGACGTTTTCAAAGTGAATCAATGGGACAGCCCAGTCTCTCGTCACGACCCTCGCTAAATCCGCCGAAGGCCGGATTATCGCAGCTCCACCCGTCTATCAGATGCGCCACGGCCGGTGAAGCACTTCAAGCACCGCATGTCTGCTTGCACAGGCTCCGAATTCAGGAACATGCAGTAGGACGGCACTGCTGCCAAGGCAAAACCGCGCATGCCGCTATGGTTAAGCAAGGGTTAACGTTCCATGAAAAGACGCGGCTTTCGCGGCCTTCTTTCCAAAACATTAACCATTTCGGTTTACGTCTCGTCAGGATTCGAAGCAATGCCTTGCATCCATGCAGATGGCATGTGCATCGAGCGAAGACGTACGGCGCTGCAGGCAAGACGATCGGCGCCGTCACCGGGGAGCGCCCATGCAGGCATTTCGCGCAAAGACCGCGGGCATCGACCTCATTCCACCGGAGCGCGCCTCGCGTTCGAGCGCCGCTCAGCCGAGGCGCCTCGACTATATCGATGTCGAATTCGAAACGGTTGCGCCGACCGCACGGCGCAGCCCCTATCCGGGGTGTTCAACGACAACCGCCGGGCCGGCGCCCGGCAAAAGGCCAACGCGGCGGCCGCCCCGGGATTGCGGAGTGCAGCACGGCGGATCCTGGTCGCGGCCGGGACCAGGCTCGATGCGATGTCGCCCCGGCGCTTTGCCGGCCTGGCCGCCTTTCTCGGACTTACGGTATTCCTGCTGATCGCCGGTTTCGGCGGCGACGGGCGGGCCGACATGCACCCGCTGCCGACGAAGGGCGGAAAAATGCCGGACTTGACGGTTTCCTTTGCCGAAGGCGGTGCTTCCGCTCGCTGAATGTGCTAATCGCGGCTAAAGAAGGGAAGGCTGGTGTTCTTCCTTGCGAATGGAGAAACCCGCATGCCCGTCGTCCGCGGCAAGAATATCGAAGTCCTCTACAGCGCCGAAACCATTGCGGCGAGAAATCAGGAAATGGCCGCCGATATCGTTCGTGGGCCGCATAAGGACCTTCTGGTCATCTCGATCCTGAAGGGCTCCTTCATCTTCGCGGCCGATCTGATCCGCGCCATGCATGCGGCGGGCCTTGCTCCGGAGGTCGAGTTCATCACGCTTTCGAGCTACGGAACCGGGACCGAATCCAAGGGCGTCAGGATCACCAAGGATATCGACAGCGATGTGCGTGATCGCGACGTGCTCCTCATCGACGACATTCTGGAGTCCGGCCGCACCCTGCGCTTCGCCAAGGAACTGCTCCTGGAGCGCGGCGCACGAAACGTCACGATCGCGGTGCTGCTCGACAAGCGGGTGAAGCGCCGCGTCGACCTCGAAGCGGATTATGTCGGCTTCGAGTGCCCGGATCATTTCGTGGTCGGCTACGGAATGGATGTCGCCTACGCGTTCCGCGAACTGCCGTTCGTCGGAGTGGTGACGGGCGACGCAACCTAACTTGGCTCGTACCTTTTCTGCTGTGCGTCTGTCACGGGCACCGTCTCGGCGCCGCCGAATGATTAAAATGCCTCCTATCGTGTTTACCGGAATCAAACGAAAAGCTGTTTGTTTGGATGACGTATCGCGGTCGCATGAGGCGGCGGACGATACGGAGATCCAACGGAGCGTCCATGGCATCCAATCGCCGCGCCGCTCCCCGCAGAAAAAATACGGGAGGCCATGATGGCGAAAATCCTGATCACCGAGGACGAAGATGGCTTGCGCTCGTTCGTCGCGCGCGCTTTGCGGCTCGACGGGCACGAAACGGTTGAAGCCGGGGACGGAGCCGATGGGCTTGCCTGCCTTCGCGATCAGCCGTTCGACCTCTTGCTATCCGATATCCGGATGCCGGTCATGGACGGCATCGAGCTTGCGCATCAGGCGGCCGCCGCATTTCCGGCATTGAAGATCCTGTTGATGACCGGCTACGCCGAACAACGCGAGCGTGCCGACGACCTCTCCGGCAAGGTCGTCGACGTCATCGAGAAGCCATTTTCACTGCCCGACATCCGCAAGGCCGTAGCGCTCGCACTGGCCGCCTGACGCCGCCGTCGAGAGGGACGCGGTTGATGTGTCCGCGCGGCCCCTCATCCGGCTGCCGCCACCTTCTCCCCGCAAGCGGCAGGGCTGTCCGGGGAAAATTCATGCATAGCGGAAGACCATTTGGTTTGGGATGGTCCGGGGTTTTGGTCGGCTTGGATTGACCTGCGGCGGCTTGTGGATTTCGGCGATGCTTTTGCGCTGGAACAGGCACTGGGTGACGAGGTCGGTGAAGCGCAGGATCGGTAGAGGGACGCGGGCGAGGCGGGCGGCGATGCGCAACAGTGCATAGGCGATCATCGCGGCGAAGATCTGCAGGCGGATGGCGTTGTCGTTGTTGCCGAGGAACTTGCGGATCTTGAGGTGCTGTTTGATCCAGCGGAACAGAAGCTCGATCTGCCAGCGATCCTTATAGAGCTGGCCGATCTCGACGGCGGAGCGCTCGAGGTCGTTGGTCAGAAGCGTGATCGTATCGCCGTCCTGGCGCTTGACGATTACCCGGCGCAAGCCGATCGGCAGCTTGGAATCGCCCTTGCTGGCGAGGCTGACCTGGCTGTCTTCGAGGACCAGGAAGCCATCGCCTTGAGGTTGCTCAACGGGGCGTTCAGCGACCAAAGCCAGTCCCATGTTGGTCTTCGGCCGGGTGACGAAACTGGCGCCGGCTTCGGCGATCGCCGTCCACCAGCCGTAATGGCAGTAGCCCTTGTCGAAGACATAGGTTGCGCCCTTTTCGATGGTGATCGTGCGGCCGATCTGGGCGTCGTTGACGTTGGCGTCGGTGATGTCGAGGATGCCTGGACAATCGGCCTTGGGATCATAGACGACATGCAGCTTCATGCCGCGGATGCGGCCGTTCGACTTGGCCCAATCGTACAGCTTACCCAGCGGTATCGGGGTCGAATCGATCAGCCGCAGCATCTTGGTGCCCTCCCGGCGCGTCTGCCGGTCGAGCTGACCGGCCAGAAGCGCGAAGGTCTCGGCGAAGACGGCGACCGGGCGGCGGCGGTTGGCGTCCGACAGCGTCGAGCGCATCAGCCGGCCACTGCCGAGATGGTAATGATGCTGACTGTTGGCGTTGAAGCTCGCCTCCAACCCGCGCAGGCTGGTCGTGGCGCTCAACTGGGCATAGATCAGTGCCACCAGATGATCCCAGCTGGTAAAGCACTTGTCGTAGGCATCCCCGGCATGACGATCCACAATCGCCTGAAAGCTGCGGCGATCAATCGCTTTCAGCAGCTGGGCGAAAATGCTAGGGGTGAACCGCATGCTCCGTCGGGACTGTCAGGAATTCTGTGCGGTGGGCCATGATGATGAAAAGGAGAGAATCATCACATGGCTATCGAGAAAGAACTTCTGGACCAGCTCCTGGCTGGACGTGATCCATCCGAGGTTTTCGGCAAGGACGGTTTGCTGGACGATCTGAAGAAGGCGCTTTCAGAGCGCATCCTCAATGCGGAGCTTGACGACCATCTCGACGTCGAGCGCCTGGAGGGCGGCCCCGCCAACAGGCGCAACGGTTCCTCCAAGAAGACGGTTTTGACTGGCACATCGAAGATGACGCTGACCATCCCGCGCGATCGGGCGGGTACCTTCGACCCAAAGCTGATCGCCAGATATCAGCGCCGGTTTCCCGATTTCGACGATAAGATCATTTCGATGTACGCCCGTGGTATGACAGTGCGCGAGATCCAGGGGCATCTTGAAGAGCTCTACGGCATCGATGTGTCGCCGGATCTGATCTCGGCGGTGACCGATACGGTTCTGGAGGCCGTTGGAGAGTGGCAAAACCGGCCGCTCGAGCTTTGCTACCCCCTCGTGTTTTTCGACGCCATCCGGGTCAAGATCAGAGACGAGGGCTTCGTACGCAACAAAGCCGTCTATGTCGCCCTGGCCGTGCTCGCTGACGGCAGCAAGGAGATCCTCGGGCTCTGGATCGAGCAGACGGAAGGGGCAAAGTTCTGGCTGCGGGTCATGAACGAGCTGAAGAACCGCGGTTGCCAGGATATCCTAATCGCCGTGGTCGACGGCTTGAAGGGCTTCCCCGAGGCCATCACCGCCGTCTTTCCCCAAACAATCGTCCAGACCTGCATCGTCCACCTGATCCGGCACTCGTTGGAGTTCGTATCCTACAAGGATAGAAGGACCGTTGTGCCGGCGTTGAGAGCCATCTACCGCGCCCGAGATGCCGAGGCGGGCCTGAAGGCGCTGGAGGCCTTCGAGGAAGGGTACTGGGGCCAGAAATATCCCGCTATCGCTCAAAGCTGGCGGCGCAACTGGGAACACGTCGTTCCCTTCTTCGCCTTCCCCGAAGGGGTCCGCCGCATCATCTACACGACGAACGCAATAGAGGCCCTCAACTCGAAGCTTCGGCGAGCTGTGCGTTCCCGCGGGCATTTCCCTGGTGACGAAGCCGCGATGAAGCTGTTATATCTCGTTCTTAACAACGCGGCCGAGCAATGGAAACGGGCGCCGCGGGAATGGGTCGAGGCAAAGACACAGTTCGCCGTCATCTTTGGCGAGCGGTTCTTCAACTGATGAAACCGGCCCACCGCACAGAATTCCTGACAGTCCCTGCTCCGTCTCCTTTTCTGAGTCTCGACAACCAGAAAATAGACGGAAAAACGCCGTCTGACGGGGCATGCGCCTGCGACATTTCGATTCACCCGGAACTTTCCCCGGACAGCCCTGCGCAAGCGGGGAGAAGGGATATGCCGCGCCCGCTCGCTCCCTCGAACGGGCGGTGAATGCAGAGTTCAGTTGGCGCCGCTTGTCTCTTCGCCCCGCGTGCGGGGAGAAGGTGGCCGGCAGGCCGGATGAGGGGCTGAAACGCGCGTAAGCGCCGAAGGGCCCATCCGCCCTTGCCATCACCGCATGTCGAGCAGCCGCTCGAGATACTGCCGCTCCAGCTCGGGCGACAGGCTGTCACCCAACTTACGACGGATCTCTTCCAGAATCTGGCGGGCGCGCTGCGTGTCGATCTCGTCGGGCACCTTCACCTGATCGCCGAAATCGGGGCCGGCGTTCTGCTGCCGGCGTCCGAGCGGGTCACGTCCGTTCTGACCATATTGCGGAATGCCTTGTCCGGGACCTTGCCCCTGACCCTGGGCCTGCATTTGGTTCATCATGTCCTGCGCGCCCTCGCGCAGGGCCTGCAGGGCCCGGCCCTGGCTGCCGACCGCCTGCTCGCCCTGGCCCTTCCCGAGAGCGCCGGCGGCACCTTCCATCTCGCGCTGCGCCTGACCGAAGCCCTTGCCGGGCTTGATCCCCAAATTCTCGAGCCCCTTCTGCAGGTCGCCGAGTTGCTTGCCGAGCGATTCCTGCTGCTCTCTCAATAGCTTAAGAGCCTCCTTCAATTGCTCGGCGGTCATGTCGTCCATCGGGTTGGGTTGGCCATTGGGGTCACCCCGCTGCCCCGGCTCCTGGGGCATGTCCTGGCCGAAGAGTTCCTCGTCCTCGCCTTCGAGCGGATCGCCGCGCTGCATCCGGTCGCGCAGTGCCTGGTCCAGCTTGAAGGTTTCGTCCATCAGTTGCTGCTGCTGCTGCATCAGCTCGCCGAGCTTGTCCATCTGCTGCCGCATGGCGTTGTTCTGCTCGCCCATCTGCTGCTGCATGCGTCCGGCCTGGAGATTGTTCATCATCCTCTGCAGCTCGGAGAGCATCTGCCGCGCCTGATCGCGCGCGCCGGAACGGGCCAGATTTTCGATCTGGTCCATCATCTTCTGCAGGTCCTGCTGGCGCAGAACGTTGTTCATCTCGGGATTGGCGGCGACTGCCGGGTTCTTCGCGGCCTGCTCGGCGAGCGCCTGCATATATTCCTGCATCGCCTGGCGAAGCTCGTCCATCAGCCGGGCGATTTCCTCGTCCGAGGCGTTGCGTTCGAGCGCGTCCGACAGCGCCTGCTGCGCGTCGCGCAGCCGCCGGTCAGCGAGCGACAGGTCACCGTCCTCGATGCCGAGAGCGATTTCCCACAGGTGGTCGGCGGCATCGCGCAGCATGTCGTCATTTCGGGCGAGCTGCATGCGCGTGCGTGCCGACTTCAAGAGCAGGAAGTGGGTGGCATTGGGGATCGTCTCCTCGGGGTAAAGCGTGAGCGCATCATTGAGATCGATCGCGCGCGGCAATTGGTTGGCGTCGAGCGCGAAGACCTGGCGCTGTTCTGCGACGGCAGCGGCGAGGGGTTCGAAGAACCGGCGCGCAGGCAGAACGATCTCCTGCGGCACGCTTCGTCCCTCCTGGCCGGCTGCATCACGAGCGACGAGCGTGACGCTCACGCGCTTTCCGGCAAGCGGATGCTCACTCAGATTGCGGCTCGTCGTACCCTTTGCCTCACGGGCATTGCGGCGCGGCAGATCGAGGCGATATTCGGGAGGGGCATAGAGCGGATGGGCATCCTTTGCGGGCTCCTCGAGGGGCTTGATTTCGGCCCAGGCCTGGGCGATGCCGTAGTCGTCATGTGCCAGGTAGCTGATATCGAGCGCTGCATTGACGGTTGGACGCGGTGCGCCGTCGAAAGCGATGCCGGGCACGCTGTCGGGCGTGATCTTGAAGCTCCAGCTCTGGCCGCCGACGGAGAGCGTTCCGTCCTTGGCGATCTTGTAAACATGATTGCGGACCGCATTCGGAGTTGCCTGGGGCGTTTCAGACCGGGGCGTTTCAGGTTTGGCTGTTTCCGGCCTGGATGTCGCCTCCGCCTTGGCGTCGGACGGCGGGATTGCCAACGGCTCGTTGCCCGCCTCGGCGTAGCTGACCGTTTCCTCCGTCCCGGCCCCGGTTATCCGCACCGTAAGATCGCTGAACTGCGGTATCGTGATCTGAGCCTTCTCCTGCGGATCCTTCTCCTGTGCTGGGTCCGTCGCGTCCTGACGGCCCGTGAGAAAGATCGGCGCGCGGCCGGTATAGGCTGGCGGCGTCACCCATGCATCGATACGGATGTCGGCAGCCGTTACCTCCTGCTCGGGCAAGCGAAAGGCGTCCGAAATCAGTCCGGCGCGGTTCGAATAGGAATAGGCGAAGGCGATGCAGGCAAGGAGGACGGGGATGGCTCGCAGCGCCCACGGGTCATGCCGTGCGATATCGGGCCGCGGCAGACCCGTATCGAGTTCCCTGACCATGCGCGCCATACGCGCCTGATGTTCGCGCCAGAGTGCGGCGCCGAACGCGCCTTCCGTCGCGGGCGCATCGTCCTGGACGCGGATCGCCTGATGGGGCAGCCGGTTGCGCTCTTCCAGCATCCGGTCCGCCTCGGGCGTTTCCGGCCAGCGAATGCGGGTCAGCGGCAACAGGGAGACGAACAGCCCTACGACGAAGAGAAGAAGAAGGGCGGCATGCAGCCAGAACGGCGCGGCCCGAAAGAGGCCGACCCAGCCGGCGGAGAGAAACAGAAGAACGAGCGAGGCAGGGACGAGCATGCGTGGCAGCAGCTCTTCGGCCAAAAGAACAGAACGGGCGAGGAATCGCTTCGCCGCCAGCATCCTGGCGAACGACTGCGGTTTTGGCGTTTCATCCTGCCGGAATTGCGTCATCCGCCGAAACTTCCTTTCGATCCTTCGACCGCGGGCGGTCAATGGTCAGGATAACATTGTTTGTGGCGAAGACGAGGGCGGCCCGTAAAACAATGCGTGATCGCCGCAGGCAACCCCAATCGTGAACGCGTCGCTGGAGCTCAGTCGAGCCAGTCCGGCACCGAGTCGAGGCCGATCAGCTCGTCGTAGTCCCGGCGCGGGCGGATCACGTGGAAACGATCGCCCTTGACGAGCACCTCGGGCACCAGCAGGCGGCTGTTATAGGTTCCCGCCTGTACGGCACCGTAGGCGCCGGCCGAGCCGATCGCGAAAAGATCGCCGGGCTTCGGCATCGCCATCTCCCGGTCGAGCGCCAGATAGTCGCCGGTCTCGCAGACCGGCCCGACGACATCGGCCTTGATGCGCGGCGCGCTTGCGGCGGAAATCTTCACCGGCCGTATCTCGTGATAGGCTTCGTAGAGCGTCGGTCGGATGAGATCGTTCATCGCTCCATCGACGATGACGAAGGTCTTGTCGCCGCCGTCCTTCACATAGACCACTTCGGTCACGAGAATGCCGGCATTGCCGACGATCAGCCGGCCCGGTTCGGTGACGATCTTGCAGTCGAGGCCCTTGAGCTGGTTCTTGACGATATCGGCATAGGCGTCCGGCAACGGCGGCGGATTGTTGTCTTCACGGTAGGGAATGCCGAGACCGCCGCCGATATCGACGTGCTCGATGACATGCCCGTCGGATCGCAGCGTATCGACCAGTTCGCGCAACAGCTTGAAGGCATCGTCGAAGGGCTGCAGCTCGGTGATCTGGCTGCCGATATGCATGTCGATCCCGGTCACTTCGATGCCGGGAAGCTCGGCGGCATGAGCGTAGACGCCACGTGCCCGCTCCCAGGAAATGCCGAACTTGTTTTCCTTCTTGCCGGTCGAGATCTTCGCATGGGTGCGGGCATCGACGTCGGGATTGATGCGGAAGGAAACCGGCGCTCGTCTGCCGGCGCGAACGGCCCTCTGGTTCAGGACCTCCAACTCCGGCTCGGATTCGACATTGAAGCAATAGATGCCTGCCTCGAGAGCAAAATCCATCTCGCGCGCTGTCTTGCCGACGCCCGAGAACATGATCCGGCCTGCCGGAATGCCCGCTGCAAGCGCGCGGCGCAGTTCGCCCTCGGACACGACGTCCAGGCCTGCGCCGAGACGGCCGAGGGTTTTCAGCACGGCCTGGTTCGAATTGGCCTTCATCGCATAGCAGACCATGGCGTCCACATCGGCAAAGGCTTGCGAAAAGACCTTGTAATGGCGCTCCAGCGTGGCGGTGGAATAACAGTAGAACGGCGTGCCGACGGCGCGCGCGATCTCGGTCAGGGGCACGTCTTCGGCGTAAAGAATTCCGTCGCGGTATTGGAAATGGTTCACGGTCTTTCCTCGGCTCAGAGGAGGGGGTCAAGCAGGAATGGGCGGTCGTCGACGGTTTGCTTCGGCGCGACAGTACCGGCGGGCGTTTTCGTGTTGATCGGTGTGCTGGCTCCCGGCCGGTCGAGGTCGCCCTTACGCCCGCAGCCGGCGAGAACCAGCCCCGGGATTGCCAGAAGAAGCGCGATTCGGGCGGCCTTCCTGAATGTCATCGTCATTTCCCTTTGCCGAAGCTGAGAGCCGGTTGATCTTGGGAGCGCGGGGGCGGCAGGAACCTGTTCCCTGTACCGCTCCGGTGCGATGTCTTACCGATTTTTCAGCGCCTTGTGCACCCTGTTTCTGCGAAGGGCAGGGAGCCTTGGAGCCGACGCATTTTCCCACGGAAAACCGTTACACACTTTTCCTGAAGCGCTCTAGTTGCGCGCCCGCCACCAGGCGATCTGCTTGCGGACCTCGGAGGGCGCAGTGCCGCCGAAACTGGTGCGGCTTGCCACGGAGGCCTCGACCGTCAGGACGCCGTAGACCTTGTCCGTTATCGCGGAATTGATCGCCTGCAGCTCGGCAAGCGGGAGGTCGGCGAGATCGCATCCCTTCTGTTCCGCAAGCGCGACGACGCGGCCGGTCACATGGTGGGCGTCGCGGAACGGAAGGCCCGCCTCGCGCACCAGCCAGTCGGCGAGATCGGTGGCTGTCGAGTAGCCGGAGCCTGCTGCGGCCTTCATCCGGTCGGCGCGTATCGTCACGTCGCGGATCATGCCGGTCATGGCCGCGATTGCGAGTTCGAGGCTCTCGGCCGCATCGAAGACTTGTTCCTTGTCTTCCTGCATGTCCTTGGAATAGGCGAGGGGCAGACCCTTCATCACCGTCAGAAGGGCAACCAGCGAGCCGTTGACCCGGCCGGTCTTGGCGCGCACGAGCTCGGCCGCATCCGGGTTCTTCTTCTGCGGCATGATCGACGAACCGGTCGAAAAGGCGTCCGACAGGCGGATGAAGCCGAATTGCGGCGTCGACCAGATGACGATTTCTTCCGCGAGCCGCGACAGATGGGTCGCCGCGATCGCGGCGATCGACAGGAATTCAAGCGCGAAATCGCGGTCGGAGACGGTATCGATGGAATTGCGCGTCGGCTCGCGGAAGCCGAGTGCCTTGGCGGTCATGTGCCGGTCGATGGGGAAGCCGGTGCCGGCAAGCGCGGCTGCGCCGATCGGGCTTTCGTCCATGTGCTCGATCGCGTGGCGAACGCGCGCGCGGTCGCGGCCGAACATTTCCACATAGGCCATGCAGTGATGCCCGAAGGTGACCGGCTGCGCCGTTTGCAAATGGGTGAAGCCGGGCATTACCGTTTCGGCATGCTCCTCGGCGCGGTCGAGAAAGGCAGCGATGAGCCCGGTCAGCGCCTTCTCGGTCTTCTGCAGCTCCTCTTTGACCCACAGGCGGAAATCGAGCGCGACCTGGTCGTTGCGCGAGCGCGCCGTATGGAGGCGCCCGGCGGCCGGGCCGATGAGGGCCGCCAGCCGCGCCTCGATGTTCATGTGGATGTCTTCCAGCCGGCGCGAGAATTCGAATGCGCCGCTGTCGATCTCTGACAGGATCGTGTCGAGGCCGTGAACGATCTTGTCTTTGTCTTCGGCGGAAATGATGCCTTGATGCGCCAGCATCGTCGCATGCGCTATTGAGCCGCGGATGTCCTGGGCATAGAGCTTCTTGTCGAAGCCGATCGAGGCATTTATCTCCTCCATGATCGCGTCCGGGCCCGAGGCGAAGCGACCGCCCCACATCTGGTTGGAGGATTTCGTCTCGGAACTGCCGTCAGCCATCAGGATGCCCGCCTTGGAGAATGAAATGCCAGACCAGAAGAAACGCCCTCCGGCCCTTAAATTGTTCGCGCTCGCCGCCCTTCTGGGCGTGATCGCCGGTGCGGCTGCGGTATACGTGAAGGAGACGGGGTCTGGCAATGGCGGCGTCACGCCGACGGCGGACGCCAGCTGCCCGCTTGCCGGGCAAAAGGTGGCTTCGCTCACCCCGGTGATGCGCGGCCAGGTGGCGGCGATGACGCCGGCGGACAAGGCGCGCCCGATCGGCGGCCTCGATTTCGCAGGTCCCGACGGCAAGCCGCTGACGCTTGCCGCCTTTGCCGGCAAGACCGTTCTGGTCAACCTCTGGGCCACCTGGTGCGTGCCTTGCCGGGAGGAGATGCCGGCGCTCAACGCCCTGCAACAGACGCTCGGGGGCGACCGTTTCGAGGTGGTCGCAATCAACATCGACACCGGTGCCGACGACAAGCCGAAGGCGTTCCTCGACGAGGTCGGCGTTCATGCACTCGGCTACTACCGCGATGCCTCGATGGGGGTTTTCAACACGCTCAAGAAGGAGGGGCTCGCCTTCGGCCTTCCCGCTACCTTGCTCCTCGACGAAAAGGGCTGCCTTCTGGGGTCGATGAACGGACCGGCCGTATGGGACAGCGATGATGCGAAGAACCTGATCGAGGCGGCGTTGGCTCCGCCTGCGGGGAGTTGAGGGATCGCCGCAGGAGCCTTCCGCGTTGCCTGAAAGGTCAGCGCGTCGGTACGGGCACCTCGCCCCGGTAGTCGTAGAAGCCGCGGCCGGACTTGCGGCCGAGCCAACCGGCCTCGACATATTTTACCAGCAGCGGACAGGGGCGATACTTTGAATCCGCCAGGCCGTCATGCAGCACCTGCATGATCGACAGGCAGGTGTCGAGACCGATGAAGTCGGCGAGCTGCAACGGGCCCATCGGATGATTGGCGCCGAGCTTCATGGCCGTGTCGATGGCATCGACGGTGCCGACGCCTTCATAGAGCGTGTAGATCGCCTCGTTGATCATCGGCAGCAGGATGCGGTTGACGATGAAGGCCGGAAAATCTTCGGCGACGGTGACGGTCTTGTCGAGATGCGCGACGAATTCCTTTGCCGCCTTGAAGGTCTCTTCCTCCGTGGCGATACCGCGTACGAGCTCCACCAGCTTCATCACCGGGACCGGGTTCATGAAGTGGATGCCCATGAACCGTTCGGGACGATCGGTCGCGGAGGCGAGCCGGGTGATGGACAGGGACGATGTGTTGGTCGCCAGGATAGCATCCGGCCTCATGACCGGGCAGACCTGCCCGTAGATCTTGCGCTTGACGGTTTCGTCTTCGGTGACCGCCTCGATGACGAGATCGGCCTGCGCGAGGTCGTTGATGTCGCCTGAGCCCTTGATCAGGGAAAGCGCCCGCTTGCGGTCCTCGTCGCTCATCTTGCCGGAGGAGACCTGCCGGGCCAGATTGCCGTTGATGGTGGCAAGTCCCGCCTCGATGCGGTCCGCAGCGATATCGTAGAGCTGAACCTTATATCCGGCGGCTGCCGAAACATGGGCAATGCCGCAGCCCATCTGTCCTGCGCCGATAATTCCCACCGTCTTGATCATTGAAGCGAACACCCATGTTCAACAGGTTGCGGCAATGACGCTGCCGCAGATGCAAAAATACCGGACCGGCAGGGCCGGCCCGGTATGATTGTTAATGCCATGCCGGCACTTTTTCCAGCTTTTTCGTGCCGGTAGCCGGTGCGTCAAAGCGCCTTTTCGAGTTCCGGCAGGACTTCGAAGAGATCGGCGACGAGGCCGTAGTCGGCGACCTGGAAGATCGGCGCTTCCTCGTCCTTGTTGATGGCGACGATCACCTTCGAATCCTTCATGCCGGCGAGGTGCTGGATCGCACCGGAAATGCCGCAGGCGATGTAGAGGTCGGGGGCGACCACCTTGCCGGTCTGGCCGACCTGCCAGTCGTTCGGCGCATAGCCGGCATCGACGGCGGCGCGGGAGGCGCCGACGGCGGCGCCGAGCTTGTCGGCAACCGGCAGGATGACTTCCTTGAACTTCTCCGAGGAGCCGAGCGCCCGGCCGCCGGAGATGATGATCTTCGCCGAGGTCAGTTCCGGCCGGTCGGACGACGACAGGGCATCGGAAACATGGGCGGAAAGGCCCGGATTCGCCGCGGCGGCAACCGTCTCGACCGGTGCCGAGCCGCCTTCTTGAGCGGCGGCAAAGGAGGCGGTGCGCACGGTGATCACCTTCTGCGGCTCGCTCGTCTGCACCGTCTGGATGGCGTTGCCGGCATAGATCGGCCGCCGGTACGTGTCAGCCGAGACGACCTCGATGATCTCCGAAACCTGTGCGACGTCGAGAAGGGCTGCGACCCGCGGCATGACGTTCTTGCCGACCGAGGTGGCGGCGGCAACGACGGTGTCGTAATTGCCGGCGAGCGAAACGATCAGGGCCGCCAGCGGCTCGGCGAGATTGTTGGCGAGCGAGGCGTCCTCGGCGACCAGCACCTTGGCAACGCCCGAGAGCTTGGAGGCTTGTTCGGCGATGCCTTTGACGTTCTGACCGGCAACCAGCACATGCACGTCGCCGCCGATCTTCGCTGCCGCCGTTAGTGCCTTCGCCGTCTGGTCGGAAAGGTGGCTGTTGTCGTGGTCAGCCAGAAGCAGAATGGCCATGGTAGAATTCTCCCTTTCGATTGAGCTCAACGATCCGTTCCGGATCGGAGCTCATGAGTCTGAAGTGGTTCATGCGTTTGTCCGGAAACCGGTATCCACTTTCCGGACGCATGAACTTAAAGCACGCCGGCTTCGGTCTTGAGCTTCTCGACGAGCTCGGCGACCGTCTTCACCTTGACGCCGGCCTTGCGGCCGGACGGCTCTTCCGTCTTCAAGACTTTCAGCCGCGGGCTGGTGTCGACGCCGAAGTCGGCCGGGGTCTTCTTGTCGAGCGGCTTCTTCTTCGCCTTCATGATGTTCGGCAGCGAGGCATAGCGCGGTTCGTTGAGCCTGAGATCGGTGGTGACCACCGCCGGCAGCTTCAGTTCGACCGTCTGCAGGCCGCCGTCGACCTCGCGGGTGACGTTGACCTTGCCGTCGCCGATCTCGACCTTGGAGGCAAAGGTGCCCTGGGCCCAGCCGAGCAATGCCGACAGCATCTGGCCGGTCTGGTTGGAATCGTCGTCGATCGCCTGCTTGCCGACGATGATCAGCCCCGGCTGTTCGGCCTCGGCCACGCCCTTGACGATCTTGGCGACGGCGAGCGGCTCGACCTGGTCTTCCGTCTCGACCAGGATCGCCCGGTCGGCGCCCATGGCGAGCGCGGTCCTGAGCGTCTCTTCCGCCTTGGCCGGGCCGATCGACACGACCACCACTTCACTCGCCTTGCCGGCTTCCTTCAGCCGCAGCGCCTCTTCGACCGAGATCTCGTCGAACGGGTTCATCGACATCTTCACATTGGCAAGCTCGACGCCCGATCCATCCGCTTTGACCCGGATCTTGACGTTGTAGTCGACCACCCGTTTCACCGTCACAAGTATTTTCATGGATTCTTTCCCTCCAAGAACGTTCGCAGGAAAATGCGCCTTAACAAGGCGGCCTGATTGTCGGTTGGCGACATCGATACGCGTTTTTGCTCCATAGACAAGCCGTTCTTGACGCTAAATCGCGATGAACCAACGCCAATTCGATATGACCGCGCTTATTCGTACTTACGTTTACGTACAGGTAAAAAAATCCGCTGGCAAGCACAGCCGCAAGGCCGGCTTCTCTCGGGCATCGCCGCCAACGAAGCGCGTGCAATCCATTGAAAACTTGACGTTAATTTCTCGACCTTGCCTCGAGTTCAAGTCGGTCGGCCCCAATGCGGAGCGGGCTTGGAAGCTCCGGCGGCCACAGGCGATGTCTCTTCAGGCGTTCTCTCCCGGTGCTCGACGGCGCGTGGAGTGACGATTGTGCGATCGAACAGCGGCACACCGGGGCGTCGCAAAAGGACCACGAGCACAAGGCCCGCTACGATCCCGCCGACATGCGCGCTCCAGGAAACGCCGCCGCCGGGATCGGCCAGGAACATGAAAAACTGCTGGCCGATCCAGAAGGCGAGCGGAATGGCGGCGGGGAGCGGCAGGGGGATGCGGAAAAGCACGAGCACCCAGACCCGCACCTTCGGGTGCAGGAGGAAATAGGCGGCGACGACGCCGGATATGGCGCCGGAGGCGCCGATCAGCGGCGCCTCCGAGGCCGGCTCGAGGAGCCCATGGGCCAGCGCTCCGGCGGCCGCGCACAGAAGATAGAACACGAGAAAACGGAAATGCCCGAGCGCGTCCTCGACATTGTCGCCGAAGACCCAGAGGAAAAGCATGTTCATGGCGAGATGCATGAAATCGCCATGCAGAAAGGAGTAGGTGACGAAGGTGAATTCGTCCGGAACGATCACCAGCGAGGGATCGAGGTCGGCATAATCGAAGATGATCGCGGGGATATAGCCTAGCCCGAGGATCGCAGCATTGGCGAAATCCTCGGTTGCGACGGGCCCGATAGCGAGCCAGGCAACGAAATCGATGACGATCAGCGTGATCGTCACATACTGCATCCTTATGTGCTTCAGCTCGTTCCTGTCATGCAGCGGTATGAACATGTGATCCCCGAGACGACACGCGCCGAAACAAAAATACGTTATCTGTTGTTGCCGGGGACCCAAAGGACGTCGGCGCGCCCCTTGTCATTTGCCCAGCGGGCCGCGACGAACAGGAAATCCGAAAGGCGGTTGACATAGGCAATCGCCTCCGTGCTGACGGCCTCGCCTTCCATCGATGCGAGTGCGACCATTTGCCTTTCGGCGCGCCGCGCCACGGTACGGGCCACATGGAGGGCGGCCGAAGCGGCGCTGCCGGCCGGCAGGACGAAGGAGCGCAGCGGTTCGAGGTCGGCATTCAGCCGGTCGATCTCCCGTTCGAGGCGCTCGACCTGGGCAGCGACGATGCGAAGCGGCTCGTATTCGGGCTTCTCGCCCGTGTCCGGCGTGGCGAGATCGGCGCCAAGATCGAAGAGATCGTTCTGGACGCGCATGAGCATCGCGTCCAGATCCGGGATCGCATCCGTGTGCTGGCGGGCGAGGCCCACAAAGGCATTCGCCTCGTCTATCGCGCCGTAGGCCTCGACCCTGAGATCACTTTTCAGACGCCGCGGGCCGGAGACGAGGCCGGTCGTGCCGTTGTCGCCGGTCCGGGTGTAGATCTTGTTCAATTTTACCATGATGCTGTCGCTTTACCTCAGCTCGGGCGGCCGCCGCCGGTCACCCAGAGCGTCAGCATGATCAGCACGATGGCGACGGCCTGGAACAGCACGCGGGCCTGCATGAGTTTGTTGGAGGTGTTGCCGCTGCCGCCCTTGGCCATGTTGAGCAGGCCGCGGATCAGCACGATCGCTACCAGGCCCATGACGAGCAGGGTCAGACCGGTAAGGAAGCTGTTCATGGCGTAAATCCTTGTGGTTCGGTCAGCCGAGGCGACCGATGATGCGATAGAACAGTGCCGCCGGCAGGAGCTTTTTGAGAAGCGCTCCCTGCCTGGCCGGCCTTGTCACTATATAATGCGGCCTCGGACGGCGTGCCGTCAAAGCGTGTTTCAGTGCAGCGTAAACGGCGTCGGGGCCGAGCTTGCCGGGTGCTGGTTTGCTCTCGCCGCGCAGGCGCCGCATCTGCCGCTCGTATTCCGCACGATGGACGGAATTCTCGAGATCGATGAATCGCTCGATATAGGCGATCGCATTGGTCGTGAATTTCGAGGCGATCGGACCGGGCTCGATCAGGCTCACGCCGATGCCGCTGCCGGCGAGCTCCATCCTCAATGTGAGCGAGAGCGCCTCGAGCGCGAACTTCGAGGCATTGTAGGCGCCGCGCCAGCGATAGGGCACGAGGCCGAGAATGGAGGAGCACTGGACGATGCGGCCATGCCCGCGGGCGCGCATCGCCGGGATGACGCGCCGCGTCAGGTCGTGCCAGCCGATGACGTTGGTTTCGAGCTGGAGCCGCAGGGCCTCCGTCGGCAGGTCCTCCACCGCGCCGGCCTGGCCGTAGGCGCCATTGTTGAAAAGCGCATCGATCCGTCCGCCGCTCAGCGCCATCACGGCTTCCACCAGCGCGGCAATCGTCTCCGGCCGGGTATAGTCCATGATGAAGGTCTCGATGCCTTCGGCCTCCAGCGGTGCCTGATCCTCCGGCCGGCGCACGGTCGCGAAGACCCGCCAGCCGTCCCGCTGCAGCGCCCGGGCGCAATAGGCCCCGATTCCAGAGGAGCAACCGGTGACGATGATGGTGGGGCGATCCGGCATCCACGCGATTCCTGTAGAAATCCAAGCCCCATTTCCCATATTCATCGTTGGGATACAATTGAATTGCAAAGGCGATGGCTGGGACCCGAACGTGACGTCAAGGCCGGTCGCAGGTGCCGCGCCGGCTGGTCCTCATCAGGAGCGGGATTGGTGAAAGAGTGGGAGACGGAATGCCGGCATTCGTTCGCATCATCTGGAAGGTCGTGTTCGATGCGCTCTGGCATTTCAGCGAGGACGATGGCTGGGCGATGGCCAGTCACGTAGCGCTTTCTTCCCTGATGGCCGTCTTTCCCTTTCTGATCTTCGGCACCGCGCTCGCCAGTTTCCTGGGCGCCGATCAGTTCGCGCAGACGGCAGTCCATCTGATCTTCGACACCTGGCCGGAATCGATCGCCAAGCCGGTCGCCGACGAAGTCGTGCGCGTATTGACCATCCCGCGCGGCAGCCTGCTTACGATCTCCGTTCTTGCTGCAGCCTATTTCGCCTCGAACGGTGTCGAAGCATTGAGGATCGCGCTCAATCGCGCCTACAGGGTTGCCGAAAGCCGCTACTGGTATGTGACGCGGCTCGCGAGCCTCGGCTTCGTGCTCGGCGCCGTGCTCATCCTGGCCGCCCTCAGCATTCTTCTGGTCGCGGTGCCTCTGGCGGTCCGCAATGCGGATCAGTGGTTCCCCTGGCTGGATGCGCTGATGGCGGCGGTGGACGATTGGGGCTTGCCGCTGACGCTGACCATGCTGACGGCAGGCTTGCTCGTCGCCCATCTGTGGTTGCCGGCCGGCCACCGCAATGTCGTAGACGTGCTGCCCGGCATCTTCCTCACGCTCGTGCTGTGGTCCGTGGGCGCCTACGCCTTCGCCTCCTATATCGCGAATTTTTCCAACTACGTCACGACCTATGCCGGGCTCGCTTCCATCATGATCGTCCTGGTCTTCCTCTACATGCTTGGCGCGATCTTCATCATCGGTGCGGAAATCAACGCCGCCATCCTGAAATACAAGGTGAAGCTCATGGTCAGGCGCAGTTTTCAGGGAGGCCGAGGAGAGTAAGAACGCGGATTCCTCTCCTCATCGCTCGCCAAGAACCATCGCCCTGACATCCGCAGGCCTGTGCCCGGCGGCTCGGAAGGCGGCAATGCCCGTGTCGCTGTCGCTCTTCGACAGTTTCCGGCCGTCCGGTCCGAGCACGAGCCGATGATGGTGATAGACCGGCTGCGGCAGATCGAGGAGCCGCTGCAGCAGGCGATGCACCGATGTCGCGTGGTAGAGGTCGCGGCCGCGCACGACGTGGGTGATGCCCTGCAGGGCATCGTCGACCACGACCGAGAGATGATAGCTCGACGGCGCATCCGAACGCGACAGGATGACATCGCCCCAGGCGGCCGGATCGGCGACGATCGACGTGGCTTCGCCCGATTGGCTCAACCCCGTTTCCCGCCACGTGAGTGGCTCGCCCGCGCACCGCACGGCCTCTCCCATGTCGAGACGCCAGGCATAGGGTCGGCCGCTCGCCAGGAGAGCAGCCTGCTCGTCCGGCGTGAAGCCGCGCTCGCGGCCGGGATAGAGCGGTGTTCCGTCCGGGTCGCGCGGCCACGCTTGCCCCTTTGCCTCCGCCGCGGCCACCGCCGCCCGTATTTCACCGCGCGTCATCACGGCGGGATAGACGAGACCCATCGCTTTCAAGCGCTCGAGCGCAGCGGCATAGACGCCGAGATGTTCGGATTGGCGCCGCACCGGCTCTTCCCAATCGAGGCCGAGCCAGGCGAGGTCCTCGAAGATCGCGGCCTCGAATTCCGGCCGGCAGCGCGTCCGGTCGATATCCTCGATCCTCAACAGGAAACGGCCGCCCATGGCTGCCGCCATGTCGTGATTGAGGATCGCCGACAGGGCGTGGCCGAGATGCAGGAGACCGTTCGGACTCGGCGCGAAACGAAAAACCGGTTGTTCTGGTCGTGAAATCGGCATTCTTTTCCTTTGCCATGGAAGCGTTGTAAAGATCACCCGCTTTCTACAGGGCCGTGTGCGTGTCAGACGCAAGGGACGCTGCAGCACTTTGGTTTTGCTGCAAGTGTCCTTCAATCGGCGGCGATTTAAGGACACTTTCAGTGGGAGGATGCATGCGGATTATCCGGACACACGAGGATATAGAGGCCGGTCTTGCCGGTCTGGTGATGCTCGATGCCCGGCTCGAACACGTCATCGATAAGGCGGGGCCGGTACCCTTGAGGCGCACCGACCCCGGTTATCGCGGCCTCGCCAACATAATCGTCTCCCAGATGGTTTCGAAGGCGAGCGCGGCGGCGATCTGGAACCGGATGGAGGCCTCGCTCGGCGAGATCACCGCAGACGCGGTGCTTGCGCTCGACGACGACGATTGCCGACGCTTCGGTTTGTCCCGGGCCAAGGCCGATACGCTGAGAAGGGTCGCCGCTGCCGCGACCGCGGGCGAGATCGATCTCGACGCCATCTGCAACGAGGAAGCGGTTAAGGCAATTCACGAACTGACGGCGATCAAGGGTATCGGCCGCTGGACCGCCGAAGTCTATCTGCTCTTCTGCGCCGGCCATCCGGATGTGTTCCCGGCCGGCGATGTCGCCCTGCAGAATGCCATCGGCCATGCGCTCGGGCTCGAACTGCGACCGACGGCAAGCGAGGTCGATTCGCTCGCGGGCGGCTGGTCGCCATGGCGCAGTGTCGCCGCGCGGCTATTTTGGGCCTATTATGCGCAGGAAATGCGCCGCGATGCGCTTCCCGTGACGCCCTGAAGAAAAAAGCGGATCCTTTACTCCCTTTTCTTTGTGGCTTCACAATCCTGTCGCAACGCGCCTAATATAGAAGAGGCAGATGCCGAATCGCTCAGGAGAATACGCTTGACGATTGCAGTCTCACCTCAGGCCCTGCCGGCGCTCGTGTTGAACGCCGACTATAGGCCGCTGAGTTATTATCCCTTGTCGCTCTGGTCCTGGCAGGACGCGATCAAGGCGGTCTTTCTCGACCGTGTGACAATCCTCGCCGAATACGAACACTCCGTCTCGTCGCCGAGTTTCTCGATGCGGCTGCCGAGCGTCGTCTGCCTCAAGAGCTATGTCCAGCCGTCACGCCACCCGGCCTTTACCCGGTTCAACGTTTTCCTGCGGGATAAATTCGAGTGCCAGTACTGCGGCTCACCGGACGACCTGACCTTCGACCACGTGGTCCCGCGTGCCCATGGCGGCCAGACCACCTGGGAAAACGTCGTCGCCGCCTGTTCTCCGTGCAATCTGCGCAAGGGCAGCAAGCTGCCGAAGCAGGCAGGCATGTTCCCGCATCAGAAGCCCTATCATCCGACGGTCCAGGATCTGCACAATAACGGCCGGCTTTTTCCGCCGAACCATCTGCACGACAGCTGGATGGACTATCTCTACTGGGATGTCGAGCTGCAGCCGTAAGGGCGTCGGTGCCGCTGCCGGCGCTGCGGGCTTACGCCTTCAAGGCACCACGCAAAGCGATCGCTGCAAGAACGAGGCTCGCGATAACGTTCCAGCCTGCGAAAGAAAGCCCGAGCACGCGCATTGCCGCGTCGCTGCAGGAAGGCGCGTGTTTGGCGTCGAGATCGCCGAGCAGGTCGCCGACGTCGGGAGAGATGCCCTGGGCCGTGGTGGCGCAGGTCGAGGGTCCTTCCCAGAAATGCCACTCCGCGCCGGCATGATAGACGCCGAGGCCGGCGCCGACCAGCATCAGCATGCCGACGGCGAGCAGCAGCGTGCGCGTGGTCCAGGCGGGCAGCTTCAGGACACTGGCGAGGATGGCGAGAACCCCGAGCGGTATGCCGTAATAATAGGGATCGCGCTGGAGCAGGCAGAGCGCGCAGGGTATGTAGCCACCGATGTGCTCGAAGCCGAGCGCCCCACCGACGGTCGCCACCATGCCGATCGTGACGAGCACGGCGCAAAGAAACTGCCGGCGCTGAGCAAACGAAGCCTCGATCATGCACACCTCTCGCCGCGCGCAGAGCGGCGAACATGTCGCCCGGGCGCCCGTTAAATCGAATTCCGGCTTCTTAAGCAGGATTGCTCCCTCTGTAAATCGCCTCGTGCGTTCAACCGCTTGCACGCTTTTGTGATCGGTCGGAGCGGGGCGGAGAAGAACGGAAGCGGGTTTGTACGCTTGCGGTTCCCAGGGGCGACCGATGCCGTTCGTGCCGCATCGGACCAAAATCATGCGATCGACGAAAATCGCAAACTTCGTGGTTGACCGGCGCGAAAACGATCGTGTAAATCCCAAGCGCTGATATCACGCAAGCCTCTAGCCCCATTGGCGGAATTGGTAGACGCGCTCGACTCAAAATCGAGTTCCGAAAGGAGTGCTGGTTCGACTCCGGCATGGGGCACCATCCTGCTACCGCGACCTTTGCGCGTCTGTACGGAGAACGGCACAGACTTCGTGGAAGTGCTCTAACGGCGCTTGCCCTTGAGCGACAACACCAGCGTCATGGGATGGTTGGGTGAGCACTGGAAGCCGTAATGTTCGTAAAAGGCTTTCGCCTCGCCCGAGATGGCATGCACGAGCAAGCCCCGTATTCCCATGATGTCGGCCGCCTGCGAGGACCGCAGGACGGCATCTTGCAATAGCGCCGCGCCCAACCCTTTGCCCTGCCAGTCGCGGTCGATAGCAAGGCGACCGAGCACCGCCATCGGGATGGGATCCGGCATGTTGCGCCGGACAGAGCTCGGCGCGTCGGCCAGATCGAGGGCACCGGATGCAAGGCAGTAATAGCCGACCACGCGCCATTCTTCAGCGATAACATAGGTGCGCGACGCGCCACTGGCCTGATTAGCGTGCGCACGGCGGCGCAGCCAGTCATCGAGCGTGTCGTTGCCGCTCTGGAAGAGATCGAAGTCGTGGGCTTCACCAAGAGGCGTCGGCGCCGACAGCATCAGGACTGCCAGGGTTTCGGCGCATTCATCAGGCGTTCGAAGCCGTCGCCACTTGGCGGCTGGTCAAGAATGTCTAGGTAGTGCCGATAGCTGTGCTCATCGACCCGCACCAGCGTCTGATCGAGCAGCGTGTCTTCGGCCGCGCGGTAGGCTGCGTCGATCATAAAATCGGAGCGGGTCTTGCCGCGAATGCTCGCGGCGCGATCGATCACCTTGCGTATATCCTCTCGGATTCGCAGGTTGACGGGCTTCGCGTGGGTGTCAGTCGACGATTTCGTGGCCATGAAGGACTCCTTCCACGGCGCATGATAGCATATCCAGATACACAATGTGTATCCGCCCCGGCGAATTTTCGTGCGGGACGCTTCTGAAGCGCAGTGGAATCGTGATGAGGCCTGCGTCTGCTCCGCTTCCCCGTCGGCTGCCCCATTGAATTCGCCCGCCCGCAAATGTTAGCTGCGTTGCAGCAATCTCAGTGCAGCAGGCCCATGCTCCCGAAGATCGAAGACTACGACGAACTCTATCGCGAATTCCGCTGGCGGATCCCTGAGAGGTTCAATATCGGCGTGGCCGTGAGCGACGCCTGGGCCGCGCGTGATCCGGAGCGCATCTGTCTTCAGCATTTCAGCCCGGACGGCGCGCATCTTGCGCTGACCTATGGCGACTTCGCCGCGCGTTCGTCCGCCTTTGCCGGCGGGCTTGCCGCGCATGACGTGAGCCCCGGCGAACGCGTCGCCATCCTGCTGCCGCAGGGTTTCGAGGCGGCGATCGCCCATGCGGCGATCTATAAACTCGGCGCCATCGCGCTGCCGCTGGCACTGCTCTTCGGCGTCGAGGCGCTTGCCTATCGGCTGAAGGATGCGGGCGCGGCAGCAGTCGTCACCAATCGCTTCGGCTATGAGCGGCTTGCGGCGATCCGCGGCGAGCTGCCGGAACTTCGTATGGTCGTCCTGGCCGAGGAGGACGAGAAGCCCGGCACGGTTCGTTTCCGCGATATCGCGGCAGGGCAGGGCCGCTTCGACCCCGCGGAGACGAAGCCGGACGATCCGGCGCTGATGATCTACACCTCGGGAACGACCGGACCGCCGAAGGGGGCCTTGCACGGGCACCGCGTGCTGCTCGGCCATCTGCCGGGATTTCAGTTCCATCATCATTTCCTGCCACAGCCGGGCGACCGCATGTGGACGCCCGCCGACTGGGCCTGGGCAGGCGGTCTCCTGAACGCTCTGCTGCCGTCGCTTTTCTTCGGTGTGCCCGTGGTTTCCTCGCCTGCGCAGAAATTCGATGCCCATACGGCGTTCCGGATCATCGAAGAGATGGAGGTGCGCAACGCCTTCATCCCGCCGACGGCGCTCAGGCTCCTCAAATCCGTCGAGCGGCCGCGCGATCGCTGCGCGCTCAAGCTCCGCACCGTCGGTTCGGCGGGAGAGGCGCTCGGGCGGGAGACCTTCGAATGGGCCAGGGCGGCGCTCGGCGTCGAGGTGAGCGAATTCTACGGCCAGACGGAATGCAATATCGTCATCTCCTCTGCGACCGGTCTCGGCGTGGCGAAGGCCGGCTCGATGGGCAAGGCGGCACCGGGTCATCAGGTCGCGATCATCGACGGCGAGGGGCGGGTGCTGCCGCCCGGCACGGTCGGGCAGGTGGCGATCAGGCGTCCCGATCCGGTGATGTTCCTCGGCTATTGGCGCAACGAAGAGGCGACCGAGGCCAAGTTTATCGGCGACTGGATGACCACCGGCGACCAGGGCGTCATGGACGAAGAGGGCTATTTCACCTTTTTCGGCCGTGACGACGACGTCATCACGTCGTCAGGCTATCGCATCGGTCCGAGCGAGATCGAGGATTGTCTCGCCGGGCACCCGGACGTCCAGCTCGCCGCGGCCGTCGGCAAACCGGACCCGCTCCGGACCGAGATCGTCAAGGCCTATGTCGTGCTGAAACCCGGCGTCGCTGCCGGCGACGAGACCGCGGCAGGGATCCGCGACTGGGTGAAGAACAGGCTGTCGATGCATGAATATCCGCGCGAGATCGCTTTCGTCGACAGCCTGCCTTTGACCACCTCGGGCAAGGTGATCCGCCGGCTTCTGCGGGAGAAGGCGGCGGCAGAGGCGCGCGCCGCGTCCGGCGGCTGACGGCCGGCTGCAAGATCAGCGGCCTGCCAGCGCCCGGATCTTTTCACGCAGCAGCCGGGCCATGTTTCGGGTATTGCGATAAAGATGGAGCTGCGCGGCGACCTGGCGCACGTCGCGGTCGCGGTTCTGTGCCAGCCCGATCACGAGCGTGCCCATTTCCTCCCGCTCCTGCCACAGGCGGCTCATCACCGGATGATCGGGCACCGCGCAGGAGTCGGAGCGGATGATATTGGCATCGTCGAGATGCCACTCCGTGAGCTCCGCGACAAGCAGCTTGCCCGGGGAGTATTTTGCGTAGCGCTCGTCATAGGCGGTCTTCCAGGCAAAGGCTTCGCCGGCCATCAGCAGAACGATGACGGTCGCGATCGCCTTGCCGTCCAGGTCGAGCGTGTGAATGCGCACGCTGTCAGCCTCGGCGAGATTGTTTACCGCTTCCCTCGCGAAAGCGGCGCGGAACCGGTCCATGATCATGGCGCTGCGTTCGCGGCCTTTCCAGCCGGACGCTTCGAGGACCAGGAACTCCTCCATGCGCAGGCGGATCTCATCGGGTTGGCGCGCGACATTGTAAACCAGCGCCCCCTGCTTCGCGAGATTGTTCCACTGCCGCTTCAGCTCCCTCAGGTGCTGGGAGCTCACGGCCTCGCGCAAATAGGTGGGGCCGTCCAGCAGGCTTTCGAGCATCGGCCGGCTGAATGTATCCGTCACCGTCAGCGGCAGGTTTTCGCCGATCGCAACGGCACGGGCAAGCTGCGCAAATTTGCCGTTCAACCTGATATCCGGAAGCACGAGCACCGGCGGCAGGCCGGCGGAAGGTGCGGCCAGCGCTTCATAAAGATTGCTGATCGTTTCGGCCGCGTCCTCCGCATCGAGGAGAGGCGTGCCCAGCGGCCCGAAGGGATTGGACCAGGCGCGAATAATGGTCGCGCCGATCGAAAAACCCGGCTTTTCTATCGAGAACGGCATGAGAAAGCGGAGGCGGCTTCTCTGCTCGCTTTGGTCGCGGATGACCGCAAGCCGGATCACCCGATCCTCGAGGCGCGGCATGGCGGGCGCGAGAAAGCGCCCGGTAAAGAAGACGTTCTGCTCGATGGCGCGATTGGAGAGAAAGTCGAGCTCCCGCTGCAGGTCGTATCCGGCTCTCGCCGGATAGACCGCGAGGTGCCGTCCGGGCCTTCCGACCATCAATGTCCGTTCGGACTGCAACGTATCGGGTCCGGATTGCGCGAGGCCGCCAAGCAGGCGGTTGGCGCTGCCGTTCACGTCTGCGGGAAGGACATTGCCGATCATGGCTCAAATCGCCTCGTTCTTGTTGTTCATGCGCCCCGCGCCGGCAACGGCCCGCAGGGGAAAGCCGAAAGTGCGCCTGACGGCGAAATGCAGGATGGCTGCCTCCACGAACATCGCGCCCGCAGTGGCGGCAGCTGCGCCCGTCAGGCCGAAGACCGGGATGAGTGTCACGTTCAAGGCGATGTTGGCTCCGAGCGCAGCCGCATAGAGCAGGACGCAGAGCTTTTGCCGCCCCGCCATCGTGAGCAGCGTTTCGGCCGGCCCGACAAATGCCTTGGCGAGAATTCCCGTCAGCAGGATCGCCATCAAGGGGGCGCCGGTGGTGAAGGCCGGGCCAAACAGCGAAAGCAGCATGTTGCCGGCTGCGAGCACGCAGCCGCCGATCACCAGGGACGGCCAGAAGGACCAGCGCGCGCTTTCGACAGCGATTTCCGCCAGCTGCCGGCGGTCGCCTGCGGCCATTGCCGCGGAGAAGCGCGGACCTGCCGCTGCCTTGACGGCGAACATGACGAAATGGACGAGTGCCATGGTCTTGGCCGCCGCAAAATAAACCGCCACATCGTCGGGTTTCAGATAGAGGCCCACGATGACGACGTCGGAATTGGTGAGCAGGAACCCGAAACCGTCGACCAGAAAAATGGGAAGGGAGACGCTGAGCCACCGCCCGAGCTCGATCTTCATCGGTCCGCGCACGTAATGGCGGCCGAGCCGCCATGCCATCGTCACGAATTGTCCGAGCGTGGTGACATAGGCCGCCGCCAGCGCAGCGCCCATGGCTGTCGTCGCGTCGCGCGGAAGCCCGGCGGCGATCGCGATGACCATGAAACCGAGGATCAGCAGCGGCCGCACGAGATAGGTCGGGCTCATCGCGACGATGGGCCAGCTATGCGCCCGCGCGGTGCCGTCCAGTACATCGCCGAGCGCGATCATCGGCAAGGTGAACAGGCCGAGATAGAGGGGAATCACATAGTAGCTTTCGATGGCGGAGCCGAAGAGCCAGAGGCCGGCTCCGCCGACGGCGGCGAGCACGGTCGCGGAAAGCATCGCAAAGACGCGCGCCGTCGTGGTCAGGCCGCGGATATTCGCAAGCGCGGCGGTCGTATGGTATTCCGGCAGAAAGCGGATCACGGTCGCATGGAAGCCGAGGCAGGACAGGTTTCCGAAGAGGACGACCAGCACCCAGACGAAAATGAAGATGCCGTATTCGAACTCGCCGACCAGGCGCGCAAGGACGATTTGCGAGACGAAGGCGATGGCTGCGCTGACGATGCGGATCAGAAAGGCGATGAGCGCCACGCGCTGTGCACGGTTCCTGGGATCGTCCCCCGCAAGAAGCGGCGCGAGGCCGTGCAGGAGACGAGGCAGGCGATATCTCAGCGCCGACGGCAGCATTCGTCCGGCCGATTGACATACCGCCATGAACACGAGGACACCCTGACATTACGCAATACTGGGCTTCACTTCTGTCAGATCAGCGTTAACAAAGGGTTCAGCACCCTCGCTTGAGAGCGGGGAAGCCGGGCTCTTGCCCGACTTCCTCTTCAATCATGCCTGCACATGCCTTCTGGAATGCAACTGCCGGCGCGCGATCAGCACAACGCCGGCCATAATCGAGGCATAGACGACAAGCGGCCACGCGCTGTCGCCGGGCAGTCCGATCACGAGCAGTGTCCCCGCCGTCCCGACGATGAGGCTTTGGACGCAGAAATAGACTGCGACCGCCGAACCCGCCATGTCTCCAAAATCCTCGAGAGCGCCGTTTGCGGTCACCGATACGGTGAAGACGATGCCGACCGCCATCACCCACATCGGCATGACGAAGGTCCAGGACGAAGGGACGCCGAACGTTTCCCCGGCAATCAGGAGCGCTGCCCCGAGAAGCAACATGCACATGCCCCGCAGGAGGCTGCCCGAAGTTCCCCATCGGGAGACGAACCGCTCGGCAAAGCGCGCCGTGATGATCATCACGATTGCTACAGTTGCAAAGGCGAGGCTGAACTGCAGCTCCGAATATCCTGCCTTGTCGATCAGCACGCGCGGCGAGGTGGAAAAGAACACGAAGAACGTGCCCATGGCGGCGCTGAAGCCGAGGGTATAGGTCCAGAAGGCGAGGCTGCGGAAAAGGGGGCCGAATGCGTGCCGCGACAGCGCTGCCGCCGAAGGGCGGGATTCATGCCAGCGAGGCAGTGCCTGCAGCAGCGCGATTATGGCTAATGCACCCAGCGTAACGAAGATCGAGCGCCATCCGAACCTCTCCGCCAGCATGGCACCGGTTATCGGCCCCAGAGCGGGAACGAATGCCAGAATGGAACTGAACAGGCTGTAGATGACCACGCTTTCCGGGCGGTCGGCATATACATCCCGGATCGTTGCAAAGGTGGCCACCAGAGCCGCAGATGCGCCAACCGCCTGGAGGAAGCGGAAGGCGACGAAAGGGATGGCGCTGGAGGAAGCCGCGAGGCAGAACGATGCGGCGGCGAACAGCATCGCTCCGCCGATCAGGACTGGCCGTCGCCCGATGCGGTCGGAGACGGGCCCGAAGACGATCTGGCCGAGGCCGAGCATCACCATATAGAGGCTCAGCGTGAGCTGAACCACGGCGGGGCTGGTGCCGAGAATACCGGGCATCGCAGGAACGATCGGGAGATAAATATCCATGGCCAGAGAGGCGAGGATATCGAAGGGCGCCATCAGCAGCAGCGCTGCCGGCAGCGAATAGCGCCAGACATGGTTTTTTGTAGGCATGGAAAGACATCCGCTCAAATGAGGAACATTCGGCGGCGGTCTGCCTGCGGCACGGGGGGTCGGCTCGACAGACGCCGCAACAACAAGGAAAAGCGTTGTTGCGGCTTACTTGTCCGACGACTTTTGAGCTCCCATGCTACGGCTCCATGCACATCTTGAGGCGAAGTTGCCTGCCATGTCAGTGGCAGGCCGACAATCGTCCGCGCGCCCGACGGGACGCGCAGCGCCGTGCGGTCAGGCTTCGTAAATGCCGTGGCAATGCTTGTATTTCTTGCCCGAGCCGCAGGGGCAGGCTTCGTTGCGTGCGACCTTACCCCAGGTGGAAGGGTCGGCCGGATCGCGGTTCGCAGGGGCGACCGCCAGCAGCGTCTCGCCGGCCTGCGCGAAGTCGTCCTCGCCTGTCAGGGGATCGATATGATGCGCCTGCATCGGCGGCAGCGGCTGCGGTTCCTCCGGCGCCTCGCGGACCAGTTCGACCCGCATCAGCTGCGCCGTGACCGCCTGGCGCAGATTGCCGAGGAGGGCCTGGAAGAGCTCGAAAGCCTCGGACTTGTATTCCTGCAGCGGATCGCGCTGGGCGTAGCCGCGGAAGCCGATGACCGACCGCAGGTGGTCGAGGTTGACGATATGCTCGCGCCAGAGATGGTCGAGCGTCTGGAGAACGACCGAGCGCTCGACATATTGCATGATTTCGGGGCCGAAACGCTCCGCGCGCTCGGCAGCCGCCTTGTCCACCGCGGCAGTGATGCGCTCGCGGATATCGTCCTCGGCGATGCCTTCTTCGGCGACCCATTCGGCGATTGGCAGGTCGAGATTGAAATACTGCTGGACGTCGGCCTTCAGCCCCTCGGCATCCCATTTTTCGGCATAGGCCCGCTCCGGGATGCGCTTGGCGACGATTTCCTCGATCACTTCGTTGCGCATGTCGGTCACCGTATCGGTGACGCTCTCCGCGTCCATCAGTTCGATGCGCTGCTCGAAGATGACCTTGCGCTGGTCGTTGAGCACATCGTCGTACTTCAGGAGATTCTTGCGGATGTCGAAGTTGCGCGCCTCCACCTTCTTCTGGGCGCGTTCGAGCGCCTTGTTGATCCAGGGATGGACGATCGCCTCGCCTTCCTTCAGGCCGAGCTTCTGCAGCATTCCGTCCATGCGGTCGGAGCCGAAGATGCGCATCAGATCGTCCTGAAGCGACAGGTAGAACTTCGAGCGGCCCGGGTCGCCCTGGCGGCCCGAGCGGCCACGCAGCTGGTTGTCGATGCGGCGGCTTTCGTGCCGTTCGGTGGCCAGGACGTAGAGCCCGCCGGCGGCAAGCGCCTTTTCCTTGAGTTTCTGGACCTCTTCGCGGATCGCCTTTTCGCGCGCCTCGCGCTCCGGCCCGGGCTCGACATCGGCCAGCTCCTGCTGGATGCGCATGTCGGGGTTGCCGCCGAGCTGGATGTCGGTGCCGCGGCCGGCCATGTTGGTGGCGATCGTGACCGCGCCGGGGACGCCGGCCTGCGCGACGATATAGGCTTCCTGTTCGTGATAGCGGGCGTTCAGCACCTGGAACTTGGAGAAGCCGCTCTTCTTCAGCATATCGGCGAGAAGTTCTGACTTCTCGATGGAGGTGGTGCCGACGAGCATCGGCTGGCCGCGCTCATGGGCGGATTTGATCTCGTCGATGATCGCCTTGAATTTTTCGCCGACGGTGCGATAGACCTCGTCGTCCTCGTCGATGCGCTTGATCGGCAGGTTGGTCGGCACCTCGAGAACTTCGAGGCCGTAGATGTTGCCGAATTCCTCCGCTTCCGTCGCTGCCGTACCGGTCATGCCCGCAAGTTTGTCGTACATGCGGAAATAGTTCTGGAAGGTGATCGAGGCGAGCGTCTGGTTCTCGGGCTGGATCTGCACCTTTTCCTTGGCTTCGAGCGCCTGGTGCTGGCCTTCGGAATAGCGGCGGCCGGGCATCATGCGTCCGGTAAACTCGTCGATGATGACGATCTCGCCGTTGCGTACGATATAGTCCTTGTCGCGGGTGAAGAGTTTGTGGGCCTTCAAGGCGTTGTTGACGTGGTGAACGATCGCCACGTTCTCGATGTCGTAGAGCGATTCGCCCTTCAACAGGCCGGCCTCGCGCAGCATGTTTTCGAGCTTCTCGGTGCCTTCTTCCGAGAAGTTGGCCGAGCGCTGCTTCTCGTCGATTTCATAGTCTTCCGGCGACAGGAGCGGAATGAATTCGTTGATGGTGTTGTAGAGATCGGAGCGGTCGTCGAGCGGGCCGGAGATGATGAGCGGCGTGCGCGCCTCGTCCACCAGGATCGAGTCGACTTCGTCGACGATGGCGAAGAAGTGGCCGCGCTGGACCATCTGCCCGCGCTCGTACTTCATGTTGTCGCGGAGATAGTCGAAGCCGAGCTCGTTGTTCGTCGCATAGGTAACGTCGCAGGCATAGGCGTCGCGGCGTTGCTCGTCGGAAAGACCGTGGACGATGACGCCGGTGGTCATGCCCAGGAAGCCGTAGATGCGGCCCATCATGCCGGCGTCGCGCTGGGCGAGATAGTCGTTGACGGTGACGACATGCACGCCCTTGCCGGCGAGCGCATTGAGATAGACGGGAAGGGTTGCGACGAGCGTCTTGCCTTCACCGGTCTTCATTTCCGCGATGGCGCGCTCGTGCAGGATCATGCCGCCGATCAGCTGGACGTCGAAAGGGCGCAGCCCGAGGACGCGGAGCGCAGCCTCGCGAACGACCGCAAAGGCCGGCACGAGAATATCGTCCAGGGTCTTGCCATCGGCGAGCTCACGGCGAAATTCCGCCGTCTTCGCCGCCAAGGCCTCGTCGCTCAGCGCCTTCATTTCGGCTTCGAGAGCATTGATGGCGTCCACCCGTCCCTTGTAGCCGCGGACGCGGCGATCGTTGGCGGAACCAAACAACTTGCGGGCAAAGCCGCCGAGACTGACCATGCAAATGGTCCTTTCCTTATTTGTCGCCTGGGGTTTCAGGCGCGCGGTCGAAAAACCGCGTCACGCCGCGAAACGCCCGGAAACTGTTCTGGACGCGAGGTTGCGTGACAGATAAGAGGGGGGTCGGATTATGTCAACGCACTTGCACGGCCGGACGGCTACAGAACCGCCACATTCTGGTTGTTGTGCAGCCCCTCGGGGCCGGAGGCAATCGCGCTGGCGGCCAATGGTGAAAGGTTAGAAACATGTCTAGATACAAGACCCTTGCGGCCGCGGCACTGGTCGCGATGATCGCGGCGGGTGTCGCCCGCGCCGAAGGGACCGATCCGGTCATCGCGAAAGTCGGCGACCAGGAAATCCGCCAGTCGGAACTTGATCTCGCAATCACGAGCCTCGATCCGCAGCTCCAGCGGATGCCCGACGAACAGAAGCGCGCGGCAGCACTTTCGGCCGTCATCGACGTCAAGCTTCTTTTGAAGGACGCCGAGAAGGAAGGACTTCAGAACGACGAGGCGTTCAAGCAGCGCGTCGCCTTCCTGACCGAACGCGAATTGCACAACGCATTCTTCAAGAAGCACGTGGTCGATGCCGTAACTTCCGAGGAAGTGAAGGCGCGCTACGACAAGGAAGTCGCAGCGATTCCGCCGCAGGAAGAGGTCAAGGCCCGCCATATCCTCGTCAAGACCGAAGACGAGGCGAAGGACGTCATCAAGGAGCTCGATGCGGGCAAGAACTTCGCCGATCTTGCGAAGGCCAAGTCCACCGACCCGAACAAGGAAGAGGGCGGCGATCTCGGCTACTTCACCAAGGGCCGCATGGTGCCTGAATTCGAGACGGCCGCCTTCGCGCTCGAAAAGGGCGCCTATACGAAGACGCCGGTCAAGACGCAGTTCGGCTTCCATGTGATCCTCATCGAGGACAAGCGTCCCCAGGCTCCGCCGACGCTCGAACAGGTCGAGCCGCAGGTTCGCCAGCTCGTCATGCGTGACAAGTACCTCGAGCTTCTGAATTCCGCGAAGGAGAGCACTGCGGTCGAAATCTCCGATCCGGCGCTCAAGAAGGCCTATGACGAGGCCGGCAAGCCGCAGGAAACCAAGTAATTACGGCCGGGCGGCCCCTTGGGGAGGCGCGCCCCGAGCGGAGGCTGAGGTCGCTCGCATTTGCTCCGCTCTGCCTTCAAAGATCCGGATGCCCGACGGCTGAATGCCGTTCGGGCATTTCGCACAACATCCGAGGCTTCTGAAAAGCAGGTTCAATCCCATGTCCGGTTCCGTCTCTCCGCTTGCTCCGAAAACCTTTGCCGAAATGCCGGCCCTTCGCGGCGTACGCATGGCGACCGCTGCCGCAGGGATCAAGTATAAGAACCGGACCGACGTGCTGATGATGCTCTTCGACCGGCCGGCATCCGTGGCCGGCGTGTTCACGCGGTCGAAGTGCCCCTCCGCTCCGGTCGATCATTGCCGGCAGAACCTGCCGGGCGGCATTGCGCGCGCCGTCGTCGTCAACTCGGGCAATGCCAACGCGTTCACCGGCAAGAAGGGCAGGGAGGCGACCAGGCTCACGGCCGAGGCCGCGGCAAAGGCCGTCGGCTGCAGCGAGGCGGAGGTCTTCCTGGCGTCGACGGGCGTCATCGGCGAGCCGCTCGACGCCACCAAGTTCGCCGGTGTTCTCGACAAGCTTGCCGCGTCCGCCACCCAGGACTTCTGGTTCGAAGCGGCCAAAGCGATCATGACGACCGATACCTATCCGAAGGTTGCCACCCGCAGCGCCGAGATCGGCGGTGTCAAGGTCGCGATCAACGGGATCGCCAAGGGCGCCGGGATGATCGCGCCCGACATGGCGACCATGCTCTCCTTCGTCGTCACCGATGCGGACATTGCCCCGGCGGCGCTTCAGGCACTGCTTCAGGCAGGCGTCGAACCCACCTTCAATTCGGTGACGGTCGACAGCGACACGTCCACCTCCGACACGCTGATGCTGTTTGCGACCGGTGCGGCGGCAGGCGATGGCCAGGCGAAGGTCGAGGACGCGGCCGACCCGCGTCTCGATGGGTTCCGCGCCGCGCTCGACGATCTGCTGCGTGATCTGGCGTTGCAGGTCGTGCGCGACGGCGAGGGCGCGCGCAAGATGGTCGAGGTGACGGTCGAGGGCGCGGAAAACGATGCCGCCGCCAAACGTATCGCACTTTCGATAGCCAATTCGCCGCTCGTCAAAACGGCGGTTGCGGGCGAGGACGCCAATTGGGGGCGCGTCGTCATGGCCGTCGGCAAGTCGGGAGAGATGGCCGAGCGCGACCGGCTGGCGATCTGGTTCGGCGATATCCGCGTCGCAGTCGAGGGCGAGCGCGATCCGGCCTATTCGGAAGCGGCCGCGACTGCGGTCATGCAGGGCGAGACCATTCCGATCCGCGTCGATATCGGTCTGGGTTCGGGCCGCGCCACGGTCTATACCTGCGACCTGACCAAGGAATATGTCGAAATCAACGGCGACTACAGAAGCTGATACGGTCGAGGAGTTGAGAGAGCGGGTTGCGGCCGGAAAGCCGCGCGCTCTTTCCGGCCCCGCAGCATTCAAGGCTATGGACATGACATCGAACGGCAGAGAGCCGCCCGGCGACGGGGCGGGGAACGGGGAAACGGTCGCGGTCGACCTACCGAGCGTGCGGCGGCTGGAAGCAGTGGGTTTTCGCGCCTGGCCGGCCTCGTCGGTGCAATATGACGGCAGCTGGCTTATCCGTCTGACGGCGGGGCACCCTTCCAAGCGCCTGAATTCCGTCAACCCGCTCGATCCGTCCGACTATCGCGACATAGCCATCCGGTTGGAGAAGGCGCGCAGGCTTTTTGCCGAATCGGGCCGCTCGCTCACGGTTCGCCAGACGCCGCTGACGCCGCCGAAGATGATCGACCATATGGATGGCGAGGGCTGGACGTCGTTCGCGCACAGTCTGGTTCTGGCGCTCGACCTGGCGGAGCGCGATTTCAGCGAAGGCATCGACCATCTGCCGATCAAGGATGTCGGCCGTTTCGTGGATGCCCGCATCCTGATCGGCAGGGATCCTCCGGAAGCCAAGCAGGCGCTGACCGGGATCATCAACGCCATCAAGCCCGAATGCGGCCTGTTCCTGTTCGAGGACCGAAAGATCGGGCCGACGGCGGTGTCGCTCGTCGTGCACGACAATGATCTTGCCGGCATCATGCAGTTCGCGGTTGCCGAAGCGGTTCGCCGGCGAGGGGTCGGCAGTGCGCTCCTCGACGCCTCGCTCCGTTGGGCACGTCTCAAGGGCGCAAAGAAGGCCTGGTTGCAGGTGGAGGCCGACAACGGGGCTGCGATCGAGCTTTATCGCAAGGCCGGTTTCACCGAGGTCTACCGCTATCTCTATCGAACGCCGAAGGTCTGACGGACATGCAGGGTAAGAAGATCGTGCTCGTTGCCGCCTGCGCGCTCGTCGATGCCGATGGACGCGTTCTGCTGGCGCAACGCCCGGAAGGCAAGCCTCTCGCGGGCCTGTGGGAGTTCCCGGGCGGCAAGGTCGAGAGTGGCGAGACCCCGGAGGAGACGTTGATCCGCGAGCTCGAAGAGGAGCTCGGCATCCGCACCAAAGTCGCCTGCCTCGCGCCGCTGACATTCGCGAGCCACGGCTACGACGACTTTCACCTCCTGATGCCGCTTTACATCTGCCGTCGCTACGAGGGGTTTGCCGAAGGCCGCGAAGGCCAGGCGATCAAGTGGGTGCGCCCGAAGGCGTTGCGCGACTACGCCATGCCGCCCGCCGACGAGCCGCTGATCCCGTTCCTGATGGATTTGCTTTAGGAGCACTTCCAGGAAAAGCGTATAACGTTTTTCCGTGCGGAAGGGCTGTTTCAATGAATCAGTGAAACGCCCTGACAGAGCCGTGAAGAACTTCGCCCTCGGCGCGCAATCCCGCTAAATTCGATAATTCGTTAATCGAACGTTTATCACCCTCGGGCAAGATGGGGTCAGTTCCGGCGCGCGTCACCTCGACGGCGCCGTTTTCGGGCAGTTGTGGTCAGGACGAGGCTTTGGGAAGGGTGCTTCGCCCGCCGCTCTTTACGTGTTTCATGAGGCTGGGATGGTGGACGAGGATTTCTGGAGGACGGTTCAGGACAAGGATCTGGTGACGAGCCAGTCCCGCCGGACAGGCGTGCTCAATCTGTCGCTGCTGTTCGGCACGGCGGTCATTGCGCTGACGCTCATCCTTACGCCGATGCTGTCGTCCAAGAGCGACAAGCGAATGCTTGCGAACACGCCGATCGACTATGACAACATCTCGACGGGCTCCATACCCTCGGGCGGTACGGCCAAGCGCTACACCGTTCGGCGCAGCGTGCTTCAGGAGATGCCGGGTGCCGTCTGCATCATCGATGCCGATGGCAGCAGGAGTGGATGCTGAGCGCAGCGGAGCGCCGAAAGGCGACGCTGAGCTTCAATCTTTTGAAACTACGCACGTCCTGAGCGGCTGGAGGACCAATGGAGACGCTGAGACGCCTGCTTCGAGACCACGACGGCGCTACGGCGGTGGAATACGGACTCCTGGCCGCGCTGATCTCGGTCGGCCTTCTGATCGGCCTGCAGAATTTCTCCGGCGCACTGCTCGGCATGCTGACCTTCGTCACCAACACGATCGAGGCAGCCTGGATCTAAGAGCCTGGATCACGGCTCGCCTTCATCCTTGAGCTTGTGCTCGCTCGCGCCAAGCGCGTCGGACAGTCTCTGCTTTGCCGAGCCGGGTTTGAGCGGCTTCTGCTGACTCTCGTGCGGCGCCCAGCCCGAAAGATAAATGATCGAGAAGGTCGCGCGGATGCGCCCGTCCGGATCGGAGAAGCGCTGCGCGTAGATTTCTGCGGCTCTGAGAAAGAAGCGCCGCGGCATCGGCTTGCGATTGCGCGAAGCGAGCGGGTTCGTCATGCCCATTGCCCGCAAGTCGCGGATGAGGCCGAAAAGCGAATCGTAGCGGACGGTGTAGGTCTCGGTATCCGCCACCGGCAGGGCAAAGCCCGCCCGCTGCAGAAGGGCTCCCATGTCGCGCACGTCGGCGAAGGGGATCACCCGGGGGCTCGCCCCGCCCGTCAGTTCCGCCTCGGCTGCGAGAAGCGCCTCGCGCAGCTCCTGCAGCGTGCCGCTGCCGGGTATTGCGGCAAGGAACAATCCGTCGGGCTTCAGCACGCGGCGCGCCTGGATGAAGACGCCGGGCGTATCGTTGGTGAGATGGAGCGACAGGGGCGACACAAGGAGATTGAGCGACGCCGGTTCGGCCGGGATGCGCTCCAGAGGCGCCTCCGTCACCGGCTCGCGGGCCGAACCGAAGGCGCTGTCGGTTTCCACCCGCTCGATCGCGCCGACGTTGCCGGTCGTGGCAAGGCTGCGCGCGGCGGCACCCGTATAGCCGTGCAGCTCCATGGCCGTTTCGAACTGCCGTTCGACGACGCTCACGCGCTCGGCAAGTTCCTGTGCGACGATGTCGAGCAGGAAGCCTGCCTTCTCGTCGCCCTGGCGCAGCGCGCGCCGGCGATGCGCCTCGACGAGGCTCTGGTCAAAGATGATTTCCACGACAGTCTCTCCGAAATCGCGGGGTGCGACAGAAACCCTGCAGCGCCGCGCGTCTTATCGGACGCGCAGAGACCGCTGCAGCGCTTTAAAGCTTGCTGCACCCTCCGTCCTCTGCTCAGTTAGGGTCTAACGCGACAGACAGCAACACGAATTAAGTCAAGCGCATGAAACGGGGCGGGCAGGAAAACTGGGCAATGGATTGGGCGGGCATCCTCCGCCGGATTTCGGCCCAGGCGGTCGATCTCATCTTTCCGCCAGTCTGCTCGGGATGCGGCCGGCTGACCGGATATGCCCATGCCGTCTGCGCTTCCTGCTGGGCAGGCATGCCGTTCATCGAGCGGCCCTATTGCGAGGTCCTGGGCTTGCCCTTCGCCTACGATCCGGGCGAGAGCGCGGTTTCGCCCGAGGCCATTGCCAATCCTCCGGTCTTCGACAGGCTGCGATCGGTGGCCATTCACGAAGGGATCGTCCGCGACCTCGTGCATGGCCTGAAATACCGTGATCGCACCGACCTTGCACCCATGATGGCGGAGTGGATGATCCGCGCCAGCGACGGTGCCGTGGCAGCGGCGGACATGATCGTGCCGGTTCCGCTCCATGCGCTCCGCCTCTGGAGACGCAAGTTCAACCAGGCGGCGGAGCTTGCACGCGTCATTGCCGAACGTTCCGCAAGAGCCTATCGGCCGGATGTCCTTCGCCGCATCAAGCGCACGAGCCGGCAGGTCGGACTCGGTGCCAGGGCACGCGAGGACAATGTCCGCGGCGCCTTCGCAGTACCCGAAGGCGCGAAGCGGGAACTCGCGGGCAAGCGCATCGTTCTCGTCGACGACGTCTATACGACCGGCGCGACCGTCGCCGCCGCGACCCGGGCGCTGAAGCGTGCGGGCGCCGGAGACGTCACGGTTTTGACCTTTGCAAGGGCCATGTCCGGTCCTATATGACAAGAAGATGTCCGGCGATCGATGCCGGTGAAGGAGCAGTTGGAGACCATGGCTTCGGTCGTCATTTATACGCGTCAGTTCTGCGGCTATTGCACGAGGGCGAAGAAACTTCTGGAAAGCAAGGGCGTCGACTTCACCGAGTATGACGCCACTTATGCACCTGAACTTCGCCAGGAGATGATCGAAAAATCCAGGGGCGGCAGGACCTTCCCGCAAATCATCATCAACGATGTTCCCGTCGGCGGCTGCGACGATCTGCATGCGCTCGATCGTGCCGGCAAGCTCGACGATCTGCTCGCGGCCTGAAGTGAAATGCCACGACTGGCCTTTCCATCCGAAAGAGATGAATGCTGCGATGCCGGATAGGTCTGATCCAAAGTTCCGCTTGGGAGAAAGAAAGCGATGACGTTCAAGGCTGCCGCCGTCCAGATGTGCTCCGGTGTCGACCCCGCAGGAAATGCGGAGACGATGGCGAAGCTGGTGCGCGAAGCGGCTTCGCGGGGCGCAACCTATGTTCAGACGCCGGAGATGACCGGAGCGGTCCAGCGCGACCGGACGGGTTTGCGGTCGGTGTTGAAGGATGGGGAGAACGACGTCGTCGTTCGCGAGGCATCCCGGCTTGCCCGCGAGCTCGGAATTTACCTGCATGTCGGCTCGACACCGATCGCGCGCGCGGATGGAAAGATTGCCAATCGCGGCTTCCTGTTCGGGCCTGACGGCGCGAAGATCTGTGATTACGACAAGATCCACATGTTCGACGTGGATCTGGAGAATGGCGAAAGCTGGCGCGAGAGCGCCGCCTATCATCCGGGTAATACCGCCCGTACTGCCGATCTTCCCTTCGGCAAGCTCGGTTTTTCGATCTGCTACGATGTGCGCTTCCCCGAGCTTTTCCGCCAGCAGGCCGTGGCGGGAGCCGAGATCATGTCGGTGCCGGCGGCGTTCACGCGCCAGACCGGCGAGGCGCATTGGGAAATCCTGCTGCGCGCCCGGGCCATCGAAAACGGGCTCTTCGTTATTGCCGCCGCCCAAGCGGGCACGCATGAGGATGGCCGGGAGACCTTCGGCCACTCGATGATCGTCGATCCCTGGGGCAGGGTGCTGGCCGAAGCCGGAGCGACCGGCGAGGAGATCATCGTCGCCGAGATCGATGTGGCGGCGGTGCACGCGGCGCGCGCCAAGATTCCCAACCTCAGGAACGCGCGCAGCTTCGTGTTGGATGAGGTGGTTCCGGTGGGAAAAGGAGGCGCTGCAGCTTGATCCACTACAATCTTGCCTGTGACAAGGGCCACGCCTTCGAGGGCTGGTTCTCTTCGAGCGACGATTTCGACCGCCAGGTCGCCCGGCGCCTGGTCACCTGTCCCAGTTGCGGTTCCGATTCCGTCAGCAAGCAACTGATGGCACCTGCCGTCTCCACGGCGCGCAAGAAGGAAGCACGCCGCGAACTGGTAATGGACCAGGCCCAGAAGGAAACGGTTGCCAAGCTCAAGGAGCTGGTGAAGTCGATTCGCGAAAACGCGGAAGACGTCGGCGAGCGCTTCCCGGACGAGGCGCGCAAGATTCATTACGGCGAAGCCGACCAGCGCGGGCTGATCGGCAAGGCGACCGCGGAAGAGGCGATTGCCCTCATCGAAGAGGGAATCGAGATCGCCCCGCTGCCGGTGCTGCCGGACGACACGAACTGACGACGACAGGGCTCAGATCGGCCGTTTCGCCACGATCATGTAATTGACGTCCATATCCCTCGACAGGTTCCACTGGTTGGCCAGCGGATTGAAGAAGACGCCGGTGCGGTCGGCAATCTCCATGCCGCTCGCCTCGAGCGGTCTTTCCAACTCGTCCGGCCGAACCAGTTTGTCGTATTGGTGGGTGCCGCGGGGCAGCCAGCGCAGCACGTTTTCGGCCGCGAAGATCGCGAGTGCTGCGGCTTTCAGTGTGCGGTTGATTGTGGCGACGAACATCAGGCCGCCCGGGCGCACCATATGCGCACAGGTCGTCATGAAGAATTCGACGTCTGCGACATGCTCGACCACTTCCATGTTCAAAACGACGTCGAAGCTCTCGCCGGCTTCGGCAAGGGCCTCCCCCGTGACGGCGCGATAATCGACGCTGACGCCGCTGCCGGCCGCATGCGTTCTGGCGATGCCGATGTTCTTTTCCGAGGCGTCGGCCCCGACGATGTCCGCTCCCATCCGGGCCATCGGCTCGGAAAGGAGTCCGCCGCCGCAGCCGATATCAAGGACCCGCAGCCCCTCAAGCGGCTGCCGGCTCTTCGCATCGCGGCCGAAATGCTCCGAGACCCTGTCGCGGATATAGGTGAGGCGCACAGGATTGAATTTATGCAGCGGGCGGAACTTGCCGGTCGGATCCCACCATTCGGCCGCCATGGCAGAAAAGCGGTCCACCTCGCTCTGGTCGATCGTCGTGCGCGCCGTCTCGCTCATCAGAGCCTCCTTGCCTCATCCTTCAGCGCCGCGCGCCTCGATCAGGCGCGCAAAGATCGCTGTAGCCCTTCATTCCGATGTTGAAGTCGGACGATCGAAGGGGGATGTCAAGGGCCTGAGGCTCGTCTGGCGGTCGATCGGTCTCGGTCGCTCACGCCGATTCCGGCCGGTAATGCAGGATGACGACACCGGACTTCAGAGGGCGGACATGAGTGAGATCAAGCTTCGTCCGCTCTGGAACGTTCTGAAAGAGGGGCGTGCCCTTGCCGAGCAGCACCGGATTGATGCCGAGACGGTATTCATCGACGAGTCCTTGAGCGATCAGCGTGGAAGCGAAATCGGCGCTGCCGAAGATGAAGATCGCGCCGCCTTCGCGTTCTTTCAGGCGCCTGACCTCGTCGGCGGCATCGCCGGAAACGAGGGTCGTGTTGTTCCAGTCGGCACTCCTGAGCGTCCTGGAGAAGACGTATTTCTCGACCCCGTTCATGAAGGCGGCGATATGATCCCGGGACGAGGGCCAATAGGCGGCCATGAGTTCGTAGGTGGTGCGGCCGAAGAGCAGTGTGCCGGCCTCGAACTGCGTCTCGCGGATATAGGCGTCGAGTTCCTCTTCAAAAACGAACCAGCCGATGTCATGCCCCGGAGCTTCGAAAAACCCGTCGACACTGACCATGTCCCACATGATGACTTTGCGCATTGTCCTTCCTCCCGTTGGGCGGCCGCCGCCCTGCGTCTGGAGTGAGATTGGCAGAACTGATATTGTTATGCAAGTGGTTTTTAAATGAGAGCAGTGTTCATGTCCAGCGCGATTGGGCCGCCGCTCTGACGGCCATTGCACGCGGCCCCCTGATCCGCTAAGAGACGCCGCGACTTTCCGCTCCCCGAGGCGGCGACTTGCTGATGTCCGAGAAGTCTCCTCAAGCTTTTTGATCGTCAGGCGCCGGCGGGGGCGTTTTCCTGTCGCGCCTACGGCGCCGCGCGTCTTTTTGGACGCTCCAAGGTCGCTGTGGCAGGCGCGCAAACATGTTGTTACGGTAGAGGCGAAATGGCACGCATCGTGATGAAATTCGGCGGGACCTCCGTCGCAGATTTGAACCGCATCCACAATGTCGCCCGCCATGTGAAACGCGAAGTCGATGCCGGCCATGAGGTTGCTGTCGTCGTTTCCGCCATGTCCGGCAAGACCAACGAGCTGGTCGGCTGGGTCGAAAACATGCCGAAGGTCGCGGGCTCGAACGCCCCCTTTTACGATGCGCGCGAATATGACGCGGTCGTCGCCTCAGGCGAACAGGTGACCTCCGGCCTGCTTGCGATCGCGCTGCAGTCGATGGGCATCAACGCCCGCTCGTGGCAGGGCTGGCAGTTGCCGATCAAGACCGACAACGCCCATGGTGCGGCCCGCATTCTCGAAATCGACGGCGCCGATGTCATCCGACGCATGGGCGAGGGTCAGGTGGCGGTCGTCGCCGGCTTCCAGGGTCTCGGTCCGGACAACCGCCTGGCGACGCTCGGCCGCGGCGGCTCGGACACCTCCGCCGTCGCAATCGCAGCCGCCGTCAAGGCCGATCGCTGCGACATCTACACCGACGTCGACGGCGTCTACACGACCGACCCGCGCATCGAACCGAAGGCCCGGCGATTGAAGAAGATCGCCTTCGAGGAAATGCTGGAAATGGCGTCTCTCGGCGCCAAGGTGCTGCAGGTACGCTCGGTCGAGCTCGCCATGGTGCACAAGGTACGCACATTCGTGCGTTCTTCTTTCGAGGATCCCGATGCGCCGGGCATGGGTGATCTCATGAACCCGCCCGGAACGCTGATTTGTGATGAGGATGAGATCGTGGAACAGGAAGTCGTAACCGGCATCGCCTATGCCAAGGATGAAGCACAGATCTCGCTGCGCCGCCTGGCCGACCGGCCGGGCGTTTCCGCCGCGATCTTCGGGCCGCTTGCGGAAGCCCACATCAATGTCGACATGATCGTCCAGAACATTTCGGAAGACGGCTCGAAGACCGATATGACCTTCACCGTGCCGTCCGGCGACGTCGACAAGGCCCTCAGGGTTCTGGGCGATAACAAGGAAAAGATCGGCTATGACGTCATTCAGTCGGAGTCGGGCCTCGTCAAGGTCTCGGTGATCGGCATCGGAATGCGCAGCCATGCGGGCGTCGCCGCTTCCGCGTTCCGGGCACTTGCCGACAAGGGGATCAACATCAAGGCCATCACCACCTCCGAAATCAAGATCTCCATCCTGATCGACGGACCTTACGCCGAATTGGCCGTTCGCACTTTGCATTCCGTCTACGGTCTGGATAAGAGTTAAACGGCAGGCATTTGATTTGGGATTCGCGACCCGGCGCCGCGCGTCTGAAAAGACACGGAAGACGTCGCTGTAGTGATTGGAACTGCTGCATGGTCTTGTCCTCGGATCGATTTCGCTTCGAGGATGCATGCAGAGGCCGCGGCGTCCCGCATGGGCCCGACGTTTATTCTTATTCAGGAGACCCCACGCGATGAGAGACCTTTCCGCAGGTCCGCGCGTTCTCCTCAAGCGGTTGCGCGAGCTCATGGCGGAACCGCTCGAGCCGCAGGAGCGCCTTGACCGGATCGTTCGCCAGATTGCGCAGAACATGGTTGCGGAAGTGTGCTCGGTTTACGTGCTGCGCTCCGATGGCGTGCTCGAACTTTACGCGACCGAAGGTCTGAACAAGACGGCGGTGCATCTGGCGCAATTGAAGATGGGACAGGGTCTCGTCGGTACGATCGCCGCTTCGGCACGGCCGCTCAATCTCTCCGATGCCCAGTCGCACCCCGCCTTCACCTACCTGCCGGAGACGGGCGAAGAGATCTATCACTCTTTCCTTGGCGTTCCGATCCTGCGCACGGGACGCGCGCTCGGCGTCCTCGTCGTGCAGAACAAGGCGCAGCGCAACTATCGCGAGGACGAGGTCGAGGCGCTGGAAACGACCGCTATGGTGCTCGCCGAGATGGTCGCGACCGGCGAGCTCAAGAAGATCACCAAACCCGGGCTCGAGCTCGATCTGTCCCGCCCGGTGACGATCGAGGGCAACAGCTACGGCGAAGGCATCGGGCTCGGTTACGTCGTCCTGCATGAGCCGCGCATCGTCGTCACCAATCTGCTCAACGAGGACACGGAGCACGAACTGCAGCGGCTTGCGGAGGCGCTCGGCTCGCTGCGCATCTCCATCGACGACATGCTGTCGCGCCGCGACGTTTCGATGGAAGGCGAACACCGCGCGGTGCTCGAGACCTACCGCATGTTCGCCCATGACCGCGGCTGGGTGAGAAAGCTCGAGGAGGCGATCCGCAACGGCCTGACGGCGGAAGCGGCGGTGGAGCGGGTGCAGAGCGAGACCAAGGCGCGGATGATCCGGCTGACCGATCCGTATCTTCGCGAGCGGATGCACGATTTCGACGATCTTGCGAACCGGCTGTTGCGCCAGCTTTCGGGTTATGGCGCCAAGCTTTCGGCTGCCGATTTCCCGAATGACGCGATCGTCGTCGCGCGCGCCATGGGTGCCGCGGAGTTGCTCGACTATCCGCGCGAGAACGTGCGCGGCCTCGTGCTGGAGGAGGGGGCGGTCACCAGCCACGTGGTCATCGTCGCCCGCGCCATGGGCATCCCGGTGGTCGGCCAGGCGGCGGGGGCAGTGGCGCTCGCCGAAAACCGCGATGCGATCATCGTCGACGGCGACGATGCGAAGGTGCATCTGCGGCCGATGGCCGATCTGCAGCGCGCTTACGAGGAGAAAGTGCGCTTCCGTGCGCGCAGGCAGGCGCAGTTCCGCGCTCTCCGGGATGTCGAGCCGCTGACGAAGGACGGCAAGCGCATTACGTTGCAGATGAATGCCGGGCTGCTGGTCGACTTGCCCCATCTGAACGAGGCGGGTGCCGAAGGTATCGGTCTCTTCCGGACCGAACTGCAGTTCATGATCGCTTCAACCATGCCCAAGGCCGAGGAGCAGGAAGCCTTCTATCGCAACGTCATGAAGCAGACGGCGGGGAAGCCGGTCACCTTCCGGACGCTGGATATCGGCGGCGACAAGGTCGTACCCTATTTCCGTGCCGCGGAAGAGGAGAACCCCGCCCTCGGCTGGCGCGCCATCAGGCTGTCGCTCGATCGGCCGGGTCTGCTGCGTACCCAGTTCCGGGCAATGCTGAGGGCGACGGCCGGCGCCGAACTCAAGATGATGCTGCCGATGGTGACGGAAGTCGCGGAGCTGAAGAGCGCGCGAGAACTCCTGCAGAAGGAGATCGAGCGCCAATCGAAGCTCGGCGAACAATTGCCGCGCAAGCTGCAGTTCGGGGCGATGCTGGAAGTGCCGGCGCTGCTTTGGCAGCTCGACGAACTGATGGCCGAAGTCGATTTCGTTTCGGTCGGCTCGAACGATCTCTTCCAGTTCGCCATGGCGGTCGACCGCGGCAATGCCCGTGTTTCCGAACGATTCGACATTCTCGGCCGGCCGTTCCTGCGGATTCTCCGGGAGATCGTGCGGGCCGGCGAGCGCAACAATACGCCGGTGACGCTTTGCGGCGAGATGGCAAGCAAACCGCTTTCGGCCATGGCGTTGCTCGGGCTCGGCTTCCGGTCGGTTTCGATGTCGCCGACGGCTGTCGGACCGGTCAAGGCAATGCTCCTGGCGCTCGATGCCGGCAGGCTCAACGAACTCCTCGAGGCAGCGCTCGACGACGTCAAATCCGACACGTCGATCCGCCAGCTCCTGGTCGATTTCGCTGCGGCGAACGGCATACCGGTTTAGATTGAACAAGAGGGCTCTCGTCTCCGTCCGGACGCGATCCGGGCGAGGCGAGTGCATTGGAGTGAGATTTGGCAAAGCTTCCCGTTGAAAAGATGCGCGAACTGGAGCGGCGGTTCGGCGAAATCGAGGCGCGCATGTCCGCCGGCCCGTCGGCCGACGTTTACGTGAAGCTGGCCTCGGAATATTCCGAGCTGCAGCCGGTCGTCTCGAAGATTCGCGCCTATGAGAAGGCGACTGCCGAGCTCGCCGACATCGCAGCAATGCTTGCCGACCGGGCGACCGACAAGGACATGCGCGACCTCGCGGAGATGGAAAAGCCGGAGGTCGAAGAAAAGATCGAAGCGCTCGAGCAGGAAATCCAGATCCTGCTTCTGCCGAAGGATGCGGCCGACGAAAAGAGCGCGATTCTCGAAATCCGCGCCGGTACGGGTGGCTCGGAAGCAGCCCTCTTTGCCGGCGATCTCTTCCGCATGTACGAGAGATACGCCGCGAGCAAGGGCTGGCGCGTCGAAGTGCTGTCGGCGAGCGAGGGCGAGGCCGGCGGCTACAAGGAAATCATCGCAACGGTATCGGGCCGCGGTGTCTTCTCGCGGCTGAAATTCGAGTCCGGCGTCCACCGGGTGCAGCGCGTGCCGGAGACGGAAGCGAGCGGCCGGATCCATACCTCGGCGGCGACGGTCGCGGTGTTGCCGGAGGCCGAAGAGATCGACATCGACGTCCGCCCGGAGGACATCCGCGTCGACACGATGCGTTCCTCGGGAGCAGGCGGGCAGCACGTCAACACGACCGATTCGGCCGTGCGCATAACCCATATTCCGACCGGCATCGTCGTCACCAGTTCGGAGAAGTCGCAGCATCAGAACCGTGCCAAGGCGATGCAGGTGCTGCGCTCCCGGCTTTATGACATGGAACGGCAGCGCGCCGACAGCGAGCGTTCGGCCGACCGCAGGAGCCAGGTAGGTTCCGGCGATCGTTCCGAGCGCATACGCACCTACAATTTCCCGCAGGGACGCTTGACCGACCACCGTATCAATCTCACGCTCTACAAGCTCGACCGAATGATGGAAGGTGAGATCGACGACGTGGTGGATGCGCTGCTCGCCGACTATCAGGCAAGCCAGCTCGCGCTGCTCGGCGAAAGGCAGAACTGAGTTTCAATGGCCCAAACCCTCGACAGCCTCCTAGCCGAGAGCCGCGACAGGCTCAAGGCCGCCGGCCTCGAATCGGCGGGGCTCGATGCACGGCACCTGATCTCCGGCCTGCTCGACCTTGCGCTTGCCGCGCTCCTGACGCGCGGAAGGGAACCCATCAGCGACGAGGATGCCGCGCGCATTCGTGCCGCGGTCGAGCGCCGCGCGGCGCACGAGCCGGTCTATCGGATTCTCGGCGAGCGGGAATTCTTCGGCCTGAAGCTCAAGCTCTCCAAAGAGACGCTGGAACCGCGTCCGGACACCGAGATCCTGGTCGACTGCCTGATTCCCCATGCGCGGCGGATCGCCTCAAGCAAAGGGAGTTGTCGCATCGTCGACCTCGGAACGGGCACGGGTGCGATTTGTCTCGCTCTTCTCGCAGCGGTACTTGACGCGCGCGGTCTCGGTACCGATATATCCGAAGACGCCCTGGCGACGGCACTTGAAAATGCTCGCAGGAATGGCTTGGCGGAGCGCTTCGGAACCGTTCGAAGCAAGTGGTTCGAGGCGGTGGATGGACGGTTCGATATCATCGTCTCAAATCCGCCTTATATCCGGTCCAATGTAATACCGGAGCTTGAACCGGAAGTGAGATACCACGATCCGGTCGCCGCACTTGATGGCGGAGAGGATGGGCTTGATGCCTATCGTGCCATTGCTTCTCACGCTGGTCGCCATCTTGAAACAGACGGCGTAATAGGCTTGGAAATCGGTTTCGATCAAAAACGAGCGGTAACGGCGCTATTCGAAGCGCAGGGCTTTCGTTTGCTCTCTGCCGCAAAGGACCTCGGCGGCAACGATCGGGTCCTGGTGTTCCAGCAGGATATTGAGCGCAGCAATAACCGTTGAAAAAATGCTGCACTCGCACTTCTCTTTCCGGAAGAGCAAAGAAAGGGCTTGGAATCCCGAAGGAAGCGGGCTAGTTTCACCCCGCGCACTGGGCAGAAGGTCTTGGACCAAAGATTCGTTCCAGTATGACCTGGCCACGGGGATTGCTCTCAAGAAAGAGTTGCTAGGGTTCGACAGTGCCTTGTGCGGGTACCTGTTAATTTAACGTCGACCGGCGCCGAGATCGCGAAGAGGCGATCTGCCATGGCGCATGTTTTCTCGGGTGCGGACTTCCGCACCGAGAGCGGAACCACATGATCATCATTATCAAGAAAATTCAGGTGAATGGACTATGAGGCCAGGACAGCAAAACAAGCGCGGCCGTGGGCGGAATAACAACAACAGCGGAAACAACAACAACAACAATCGCAAGGGATCCAATCCCTTGACGCGGACCTACGATAGCTCCGGCCCGGATGTGAAGATTCGTGGTACCGCACAGCACATCGCCGAAAAATATGCGGCCCTTGCTCGCGACGCGCAGAGCTCCGGCGACCGCGTGATCGCTGAGAACTATCTGCAGCACGCCGAGCATTACAACCGCATCATCGCGGCTGCGCAGGCTCAGATGCAGGACCGGTTCCAGCGCGACGAACGCCAGGACTATCAGGATCGTGACTCTGCCGATCGCGATCAGGACGATCTGGATCAGGGCTATTCAGAGGAAATGCCGGTCGCTCCGTCGGCCGCAGCGGCTCCGGCCAACGAGCCTCAGCCGGTCATCGACGGTTCGGGTCCTCAGCCCGTGATCGAGGGCATGCCTGCCGAAGTCGCCATGGAAGAGGAGGCGCAGGGCTCGGCCGGTCGTTCGGCCTCCCGTCGCCGCAGCACGAGCCGGCCTCGCCGGCAGCCGCGCCGTGGCGCGCAGGAAGAGGCAGGGGGCGACGCGCAGCCCGAAACCGATGGCAATACCCCGGCGCTCGCCACCTCGGAATAACCCTTCCGCAGCAATTCTTCTAAAGGCCCGGCCCGTAACGGCCGGGCTTTTTGCTTTCGCGGAAGATCTCGACGCGTGCCGCATCCACCGCGCGAGCGCATTCGCACGCGATTGTCTCTGCCGCCTCCATTTGCCGCTCTTTAATTCAGAAGTGCGCCGCCCCATATTTCGCTTCGAAGACCTGATCTCGCAATGCGAGGACGGGTCAGGAACTCAAATTGTCAGCGCCTCCAAAGAGGCGCGCGGCGATGAATTAAACGGGCTTGCCGAATGCGGGAGCCCGATCCTGAAACACCGGCTAGTGCCACGTTGATGGGCTCGCCGGGCTATGGAGGTAAAGAATGGATATCGAAAAATATTCGGAACGCGTCCGCGGTTTCCTGCAGTCGGCCCAGACCTATGCGCTGGCCGAAGGGCACCAGCAATTTACGCCGGAGCACGTTCTCAAGGTATTGCTCGACGACGATCAGGGCATGGCGGCTTCGCTTATCGAGCGCGCCGGCGGCAATGCGCGGGAAGCCAAGGTCGGTACGGCCGCAGCTTTGGCGAAGCTTCCGAAGGTGACCGGCGGCAACGGCTCGGTCTATCTGTCGCAGCCGCTCGCCAAGGTTTTCACCGCAGCCGAAGATGCGGCCAAGAAGGCCGGCGACAGCTTCGTAACCGTCGAACGCCTGCTCCTGGCGCTGGCGATCGAAAGCTCGGCCGCGACGGCGTCGATCCTCTCCAAGGCCGGCGTCACGCCGACGAAGCTCAACCAGGTCATCAACGAAATCCGCAAGGGCCGCACCGCCGACAGCGCCAATGCCGAACAAGGCTTCGATTCGCTCAAGAAATATGCGCGCGATCTGACCGCCGAGGCGAGGGAAGGCAAGCTCGATCCGGTGATCGGCCGCGACGACGAGATTCGCCGAACGATCCAGGTGCTCTCGCGCCGGACGAAGAACAATCCCGTGCTGATCGGCGAGCCGGGCGTCGGCAAGACCGCCATCGCGGAAGGCCTGGCGCTCAGGATCGTCAACGGCGATGTGCCTGAAAGCCTGAAGGACAAGCGCCTGATGGCGCTCGACATGGGCGCGCTGATCGCCGGTGCGAAGTTCCGCGGTGAATTCGAAGAGCGGCTCAAGGCCGTGCTGAACGAAGTGCGCTCGGAAGGTGGCGAGATCATCCTCTTCATCGATGAAATGCACACACTGGTCGGTGCAGGCAAGGCGGACGGGGCTATGGATGCCTCGAACCTCCTGAAGCCCGCGCTTGCCCGCGGCGAACTGCACTGCGTCGGCGCGACGACGCTCGACGAATACCGCAAGCATGTCGAGAAGGACGCAGCCCTTGCCCGCCGGTTCCAGCCGGTGATGGTCGAGGAACCGACGGTCGAGGATACGATCTCGATCCTGCGCGGCCTGAAGGAAAAATACGAGCAGCACCACAAGGTGCGGATCTCCGATTCCGCGCTGGTTGCGGCTGCGGCACTTTCCAACCGCTACATCACCGATCGTTTCCTTCCGGACAAGGCGATCGACCTCATGGACGAGGCAGCCTCGCGCCTCAGGATGCAGGTCGATTCGAAGCCGGAAGAACTCGACGAACTCGACAGGCGCGTCATTCAACTGAAGATCGAACGTGAGGCCTTGAAAAAGGAGACCGACGTTTCCTCCAAGGATCGCCTTGCCAAGCTCGAACTCGATCTGTCTTCGCTCGAAGAGGAGGCAGCCGCATTGACGGCGCGCTGGCAGGCCGAGAAGCAGAAGCTCGGGCAGGCCGCCGATCTCAAGAAACAGCTCGACGAAGCGCGCAACGAGCTGCAGATCGCACAGCGCAAGGGCGAATTCCAGCGGGCAGGGGAGCTTGCCTACGGGGTGATCCCGAATCTCGAAAAGGAACTGGCCGAAGCGGAAAGCCAGGATGGTGCCAGCGCCAACCCGATGGTGCAGGAGGTCGTGACCCCTGACAACATCGCCCATATCGTGTCACGCTGGACCGGCATTCCGGTCGACAAGATGCTGGAAGGCGAGCGCGACAAGCTGCTCAGGATGGAAGACGAGCTGGCGAAATGGGTCGTCGGTCAGGGTGATGCCGTGCAGGCTGTCTCGCGGGCGGTTCGCCGTTCGCGCGCAGGGCTTCAGGATCCGAACCGGCCGATCGGCTCCTTCATCTTCCTGGGTCCGACCGGCGTCGGCAAGACGGAGCTCACCAAGGCGCTTGCCCGCTTCCTCTTCGACGACGAAACCGCGCTGATGCGGATCGACATGTCCGAGTACATGGAGAAGCATTCGGTCGCCCGCCTGATCGGCGCGCCTCCCGGCTATGTCGGTTACGAGGAGGGTGGGGCGCTGACGGAATCGGTCCGCCGCCGGCCCTATCAGGTCGTGCTGTTCGACGAGATCGAGAAGGCGCATCCGGATGTCTTTAACGTGCTTCTGCAGGTGCTTGACGATGGGCGTCTGACCGATGGTCAGGGGCGCACGGTCGACTTCAAGAACACGATGATCATCATGACCTCCAACCTCGGTGCGGAATACCTGACCGCACTCGGCGAAAACGAGGACAGCGATGCGGTTCGCGATCAGGTCATGGAAGTGGTGAGAGCCGCTTTCCGTCCGGAATTTCTGAACCGCGTCGACGAGATCATACTGTTCCACCGGCTGCGCCGCTCGGAAATGGGCGCGATCGTCGACATTCAGCTCGAAAGGCTGCGCAAGCTCCTCTCGGATCGCAAGATCACGCTCGAGCTCGAGGACGATGCCCGCGTTTTCCTGGCGGACAGGGGCTACGATCCGGCCTACGGCGCTCGCCCCCTGAAGCGGGCGATCCAGAAATACGTTCAGGACCCGCTGGCCGAAAAAGTGCTGCAGGGCGAGTTCCCGGATGGCTCGGTGATCAAGGTCGTTGCCGGTTCCGACCGTCTGAACTTCAAGCGCGGGGCAGGGGCGAACAAGGAAGCCGCGTAAGCCTCGCATTCCGACAGCCACGAAGGCCGCCCTCAGGGCGGCCTTTTTGTTACGAGTTCGCGATACCGTTGCTGTGTGGCTACTTGCTTGCGACCTCGTTCGCATCGTCGCCGAGAAGCTCGTCGATGCGTTCGCGTTCCTTCTCGAACTTCGCCAGCGCCTCGCCGCCGAGCGATTTTCCTCCCGGCAGCCGGATACGCAAGGGATCCACCTTGTTGCCGTTGACGATCAACTCGTAGTGGAGGTGCGGGCCGGTCGAAAGGCCGGTCGTTCCGACCCAGCCGATCACCTGACCCTGGACGACCTTCGTTCCCGGCTTGACGCTTTTGGCGATCGCGCTTTGGTGGTTATAGGACGACACATAGCCGTTGGCGTGGCGGATCAGCGTCTGGTTGCCGTAGCCGCCGGAGTCCCAGCCGGCCTTCTGCACGACGCCGTTTCCGGCCGCGATGATCGGCGTGCCGCGCGGAGCGGACCAGTCGACGCCGGTGTGCATGCGCGAGAAGCCGAGGATAGGGTGGCGGCGCATGCCGAAGCCGGAGCGGAAATGGCCGTTCGGAACGGGATTGCGCAACAGGAACTGGCGGATGCTCTTGCCGTCCTTGTCGAAATAATCGATCGAATTGTCGTCCGGATCCTGGAAGCGATAGAACCGCGTCTCGGCGTCACCGAATTTGGCGTTGACGTAGAGCAGTTCCGAATCTTCCGTTGCCCGGCCGCTTTCATCGGTGACCGAGAAAAACGCTTCGAGAGAGTCCGTCGGCTTCAGCTGAGCCTGGAAGTCGACATTGCTTGCCAAAAGCTTGACGACGAGCGCGATCATGTCGGCGTTCATGCCGTAGGAAAGGGCCGCACGGTAGATGCCGTCGTAAACCCTCGGCAGGTCGTGGCCGCTGGAGATCACCGGCCTGCCGGTATCGTCGAAGGCAGCCGCCACCGCTTCGAGCTTCGCCGGCTCGGCGCCCGGAATGAAACGGCCGCGGTCGTCCACTGCCATGGTCAGCACGTGCCGGCTATGGGAATAGATCGTGGCGCGGACGATCTTTGCCTCTTCGCCCTTCTGAATGATGCCGATGCGCAGCACGTCGCCGGGGCCGAGTTCCTTGGCGCCGAGCGCTTCTTCGAGATAGCCGGCCGCGTCCTCCGCCTGAGCCTTGGCATATCCCGCATTGATCATCGCCGTCGCGATGGGCGTGGCGCGGCGCACCGGTATGATGTCGTCGGCGTATTCGATGCTCTGCTTCGTGATGTTCTCGTAGGAGGAAACGCTCATGTTCTCCTCGACGACGCGCGCGGCAAGGCCCTGCATCAGGTCGAGGTTGTCGGCGTCGGAAGCGAAGCGTTGCGGGTCGACATAGAAGAGCGAGGCGACCTGGGTATTGCCTTCGGTCAGCACCGAGCCGTTGGTGCGGACGTTCTCCTCGACCTCGTCGAGCGACATCGAGGGCCCGAGTGCGAAGCCGCCGCCGTTCAGCGGAAAATCCACGGTCTTCAAGGCAACCTCGGACTCGACGTCCGAGCCG